>CACXMK010000001.1 GCA_902768735.1 uncultured Lachnospiraceae bacterium
GCTGCTGCACGGGATCTTCTCTTGTCACCCTTTCTCTGAGGTCCGTCAAGAGTCATCTGATCGCCAGTGTAAGCGTGGATCGTGCACATGATACCAGCCTTGATGGGAGCCAGATCATTGAGAGCCTTAGCCATAGGAGCCAGGCAGTTGGTTGTGCAGGATGCGGCGGAGATGATCTTGTCATCGCTTGTCAGTTTCGCATGGTTAACATTGTAAACGATCGTAGGAAGGTCATTTCCTGCGGGAGCAGAAATGATGACGTGCTTTGCGCCAGCATCGATATGAGCCTGTGCCTTCGCCTTGGAGGTATAGAAGCCTGTGCACTCCAGAACTACATCTACGCCGATTTCACCCCAAGGAAGCTCTGCTGCGTTTGCCTTGGCGTAGATCTTGATCTCCTTGCCATCTACTGTGATGGAATCATCACCGGCTGTAACAGTATCAGCCTTCTCATATCTGCCCTGTGTGCTGTCATACTTGAGCAGGTGAGCGAGCATAGCGGGGGAAGTAAGGTCGTTGATTGCTACGATCTCAAATCCCTCTGCACCAAACATCTGGCGGAATGCCAGGCGGCCAATACGTCCGAAACCATTAATTGCTACTTTTACTGCCATGTTTCTTTCCTCCTGAAATATAGAGATAAATGATATAACTCCGCTGACGGTCATCACATAAGTTCCAAACAGGAGCTTCAAAGGAAAATGATTCTAATTACGAAAAACAATACATTTCACTTGCGCTTTACGTCTAAACATAGTGGGACCGTCACACTTTGTTCACTAATTAATTCTACCGCATGGGGGACCTGTTTTTCAAGTATATAGTAGATTTTTATACAAAACCTGGTCTAAAAACAGCCGCCTTTTCGTAACTATTGATTGATACCGGGCCAAAATACTGCTAAAATCCAAATCGTCACCATACAGCTCTTTTATTTCACAAAAACGGATCGGAGGGAGCAAAATGAGCATACTCGCCGACTATCATCTCCACACAGACCACTCCGGTGACAGCACCGCTGCGATGGAAGCCCAGATCCTCGCGGGGATTGACCGGGGACTCTCTTATATGTGTTTCACAGACCATTACGACCCGGAATTTCCATATGACAATGTGCCCGATGTTGCGCCGGGGACTTTTGAACTGAACTATACCCCTTACCGGGACGAGTATCTTAGGATGAAAGAAAAATACGAGGGGCGCATCCATCTTCGCTTCGGTGTAGAACTCGGCCTGCAGTCAGACCTTTACAGAGATCACGCTTCCTACGTCAATAGTCATCCTGAATTCGACTTTATCATCGGCTCTAACCATCTCTGCGGCGGGACGGATCCCTACTATCCTTCTTTTTTAAAAGAAAGGACAGAGGAAGAAGCGCTGTGCCTCTATTTTGAAGAGACACTTGAAAACTTAAGGGCATTCAGCGACATTGACTCATGCGGTCATCTCGACTATGTGGCACGTTACCTGCCTCACAGAGACCTGTTCTATACTTATATCGGTTATGCGGACAGGATCGATCCTATTCTGAAACTTATTATTGAGCGCGGGATCTCGCTCGAAGTCAATACTGCGCCTCTCATGAAAGGAATGCAGTATTTTAATCCGCTGCCGGATATTCTTGCGCGTTACCTGGAAATGGGCGGCGAGCTGATCACAGTTGGTTCAGACGCGCATGTTCCTGAGAAAGTCGCGGGCTGCTTTGAAGAAACCGCGCTGATCCTGCGTTCCCTCGGTTTTAAGTATTACGCCGTTTACGAAAACAGAAAGCCGCGGATGCTCCCTCTTTGAGAGCACCCGTGGTCTTTTTTATTATTACTATTTTCTTTAGCCGCTGACGACGGAAGCATCCTACTCTTCCGCAGAATCGAGACCTTCTGCTTTTACTTCAGGCTCTTCTGCCACGGCATCCTGTTCCGGCTCCTCTTTTACGGTATCCTGTACCAGCTCTTCCTTTACGGTATTTTGTTCCGGCTCTTCCGGCACTGTCTCTGCCATATCATCTGCTTTCACAGCTTCCTCAGCTTCTGCCGCGGATTCCGGTTCAGCATCATTCTCCATCTCAACAACTGCCTCAGCTTCGATGACGTCCTCTGCACCCGTCTCACCCTGTGCTTGTGCAGCGTCCTGTGTAAGGACAGCATCCTTTGCTTCCATCTGCGGCTGTGAAGATGCGCCGATCAGGTCCGGAAGCGGAGAAGTCTGAATATCTTCGTAAGAGATCCCCAGCTGTCTGCGGATGAAGTCCATCATGTGCATGATCGATATGCTCTGCGCGTGAGGGATCTCGGGACATTCCTTCCACCCCGACTTTTTGGCAGCCACAAACGCGTTCAATTCAAACTCTAATTCGCTCTTTTGTCTTCCCCTCTTGTATTGCGCCGTCTTGTTCCTCTTACTGTCATAGACAGTAGCTGTCGCGAAATTCAAGAGGTCCTCGATGACCAGATATCCCTTGGTTCCCTGGATCACAGCCCTGCTCTCTCCGTTCCCGCTCGTCGTGCAGGACAGTACCGCCATCCGGTCATCCTTGTACTGCAGCACCGTGCTGAGCTGCCGGTCGACGCGGGTGGGCGAAAAAACACAGCTGGACTGGATCCTCTTGATCTGGTCTCCGAAGATCATCGATGAGAAGTTCAGAAGAAAATAACCAAGGTCTCCGAGCGCTCCTCCTCCCAGAGAAGGTCTCTGCATCCTGGGAAGCTCTTCGAGGTCAGAGGCGATCCCTGCCGTCAACATGACCGGTGTTCCGATCGCACCACTGGAAATAACGCTTACGATCTGCTTAAAGAACGGAAGGAACCTGGTATGAACCGCTTCCACAACCAGAACGTCCAGCGATGTGGAAAGAGAGAACAGGCTCTCCGCCTCCGCGGCTGTCAGCGCGATCGGTGTCTCGCATAGAACAGGCTTACCTCTCTCGATGCAGATCCTCACCTGTTCCGCGTGTTCAGATGCCGGCGTCGCGATGTAGACAAGGTCTACTTTCTTATCGTCGAGCATCTGTTCCATGGAATCATAGGCTTTTTTAAAGCCGTTCTCCCTGCCGAAGCGCAAAGCCCTGTCAATATCTCTTGAAACGACCGCATAAGGTCTTACAAGGCCGGACGAGCCGAGCACCGCCGACATCCTCGATGCCATATATCCGGTCCCCACTACCGCAACGTTCAGTTTGCCGAATCCGAACATCTTCCTCCTCACTTTCCTCGCGCATTGACTATACGCACCTAAGCGCATTAAAAAATGCACCCGACAGGAATCGAACCTGCATTAAAGGCGTCGGAGGCCTTCGTTCTATCCGTTAGACTACGAGTGCATATCGGCATCAGATGCCCCAAAAGGCATCTGATGCGTTTTCAATATACCATATGGATTTTCAGTTGTCCAGCAAAACTCCCCTGCCGGAATTGTCTCCGGGCGAAACGCCGGACAGGTACCGCACGTTATAAGTGCTGCGTCTACAGGTTCTCCGCGGACTCGATCATGTCAAGGGAATACTCCCTGTTCATCTTGACGCACATCTCAATAAATGTGTCAAGCGGGACGTTCTGGATCTGTTTGTTGGATCCTCTGAGGTTGATCGAGACAGTTCTCTCCTGTGCCTCCTTGTCTCCGAGCACGAGGATGTAAGGGTCCTTGTAATTCTTGAAAGTCTTGATCTTGACTTTCATGTTCTTATCGCTGTAATCCGTCTCCGCGCGCACTCTGTTAACGCGCAGAAGATCCATAACTTCCTTCGCGTAAGCATTGTGTTCCTCGCGGATCGGAACAACACCGACCTGTACGGGGCTGAGCCAGAACGGGAACGCGCCTTTGAAGTTCTCGATCAGGATACCGATAAAGCGCTCGATGGAACCGAAAATGGCTCTGTGGATCATGACGGGCCTCTTAAGCGTTCCGTCCTGCGCAGTGTATTTCATGTCAAAATTCAGAGGCAGCTGGAAGTCGAGCTGGATCGTGCCCATCTGCCACTCGCGGCCGAGCGCGTCCTTCATCTTGAGGTCGATCTTAGGACCGTAGAATGCGCCGTCTCCTTCGTTGACTTCAAATCCGCCCTCGCCGTATACGTCGAGGAGGATCTCCTTGAGGTCTTCTTCCGCCTTGTTCCAAACTTCGATATCTCCCATATAGTTGTCGGGTCTCGTAGAGAGCTCTGCGGCATAAGTAAGGCCGAAAGTACCGTAGATCTGTGTCGCGATATCCATGATATCCTTGATCTCGTCCGCGATCTGCTCCTCTGCCACAAGGATATGCGCGTCATCCTGGCGGAATTCCTGAACGCGGAACAGGCCGTTGAGCTCACCGGACTTCTCTTTTCTGTGAATCACGTCGACCTGGTTGATCCTGAGGGGAAGATCCTTGTAAGAACGGGGCTTGTTCATGTAGACCTTGATCGCGTTCGGGCAGTTCATGGGCTTGAGCGCCATGGTGTTATCGTCATCGATCGTCTCACCCGGAATGATGAACATTCCGTCCATATAGTGGCCCCAGTGACCGGAAGTCACCCAGAGCTCCTTTTTGGAAAGCACAGGGCCGGAGATCTCGTTGTATCCGTGAACCTCGTGGATCCCTCTCCAGAAGTCAAGAAGCGCGTTGTAGCTCTTCCATCCTCTGGGAAGCCAGTAAGCCATTCCGGGAGCTGTAGGATCAAACATGAACATCTCGAGCTGCGGTCCGAGCTTCTTGTGGTCCCTTTCCATCGCTTCACGGATCAGGTCCTTGTGCTCCTTGAGCTGTTTTTTGTCCGGGAACGCATAGCAGTAGACTCTCTGAAGGCTGTCGCGGTGCTCGTCGCCTCTCCAGTACGCGCCGGAAGCGCTGCGGATCTCAAACGCAGTACCAAGGAGTTCTGCGGAATTATCGACGTGAGGGCCCCTGCAGAGATCCGTGAAATCGTCGCCTGTGCGGTAGATCGTGATCAGCTCTCCCTCGGGAAGCTCCTCGATCAGTTCCGTCTTGAACTTCTGCCCTTCGAATATTTTCAGGGCTTCTTCCCTTGTGACTTCCTCTCTCTTCCACTCTTCTTTTCTCTTGAGGATCTCCCTCATCTTGTTCTCGATGGTCTTAAAATCATCCGGTCCGATCGCTCTGGGAAGAACGAAATCATAGTAAAAGCCGTCGGCGATCTGCGGTCCGATCGCGTACTGGACGTTTTCACTGCCGAAGATCTCGATCACGGCCTTGGCCAGGATGTGGCTGAGGGAATGACGGTAAACCTCCAAAAACTCTTCTCTGTTCATTATAACTCCTTTCCGGTTGGCTCTGTTTCCGGCGGGAAGCAGCATCCGCTTAATAAAAAAACCCCCGCACTCCCTGAGTACGAGGGAAATAATCTTCAGAAATTTTAAACCAAACAGCGCAGATTGTAAACCCCTTGCGTCAGGTATAAACAGGAAGGATCTTCCGAAGCCGGTCATTTTTCCTAGTGTAGTAATAGACCGCGTCGGTAAGAACGTCACCGGGCGGCAGCTGCGTTCTGTTCACTTCCCTGACGATCGTCAGAAGTTCCTCGGGGTCCTGTCCCGCATCGGTAACAACGATCATCTCGTTGACGGAACTGGGCAGGACGAAGAGATCCCTGCCGAGCGCCATCCCGATGCATTCAAGTACTCTCGGATAAAAGACCACCGCCGCGCCTCCGGCGTAATAGATATTGCTCACAACAAAGAGTTCAATGCCCTGTCCGGGTTCATTATTTTCGATCCCTTCGCCGATCTGTCTGAATGTCAGGGGAAGGAGATGCGGAGAGTTTTCCTTTGCTTCCCTCAGCACCTCTTCCCCGGTCATATTCCACATTTCGAGAAAGTCTTTCCGGACCTTGACATGTCCCTGGCCATATTCGTCATCAGTAAAGATCATGGGTACCAGCGCCAGGTCTTCAAATTTCTCATAGAGAATATCTTTCAGGTATTCTTTATTATTATCAATGCCCAGGACACACAGCCCGAGGTTCTTTCGCACACTCTCATAGTCTTCAATGTCGATGTTGCCCGGGACGTTCTCGTGAATATTCTGTTTTGCGAAATTGATCAGGCTCTGTGCCAGATCTTCCGCCGCCGTGCCGTTCCTGTAGGCATCATACAGATCTTCGAGATAGAACGTCGGAGCAGCTGCCGCACCGGGCATCTGCAGGATGCATCCGTGCAGCCTTTTTCTGTTGTGCTTGGTCACCCTCTTAAAGATGATCTCCATATCCGCGGGTTTGAGTCTCTTAAGGCTCTCCTGCATCTCATCGAAAAACTTTGACTTTCCGGAATTTGTTTTGGAATTCGTTTTGAAATCTGTTTTGGAATTTGTTTTCACAGTACTCTCCTTTTATGATCAAAGAATTGCTAAATAGAAAAAGACAATGGGAATAAAGCACTCCCATTGTCTTTAAAAGCATTCTCTGAAAAGAAAAGCCTGTAAGAGCCGTATTATGCTCTGGACAGATATTCTCCGGATCTGGTGTCGATCTTGATCACGTCGCCGATATTGCAGAACAGCGGTACGTTCACAGTAGCGCCTGTCTCAACGGTTGCGGGCTTTGTCGCGCCTGTCGCCGTATTGCCCTTGAAGCCGGGCTCGGTCTCTGTGATCTCGAGTTCTACGAACATCGGAGGCTCCATGGAGAAGAAATTCCCGTTGTAGGACATGAGTTTGACCATATCGTTTTCCTTCACGAATGTCATCTTGTCCCCGATCACTTCCTTGCCGAGGGTAACCTGATCATAGTTCTCTGTATCCATGAACGTGTACAGATCGCCATCTGCGTACAGATACTGGTATTCCTTCCTGTCGATCCTCGCCTGAGGGAATTTCTCAGTGGGACGGAAAGTCGTTTCTGTAACACCGCCGTTGATCACGTCTTTTAATTTGGTTCTGACGAACGCCGCTCCCTTGCCGGGCTTGACATGCTGGAATTCAATGATCTCCAGTACGTTTCCATCTTTTTCAATCGTAATGCCGTTTCTGAAATCACTTGCAGAAATCATAAGATACCTCCTGATGTATTCGCGTCTAATACGAGTTTTATTCTATACTACGCCACTTCATTTTTCAACAGACATTTCGTTTCACCGGACAATTCGATACCGGTGTGAAAACTGTCAAAAAACAGCTCTCCGCTCATTCCGGCTGGTGAAAGACTTTGCGCAGTTCCTCCATGAAAGTCTCTACATCCTTGAACTCCCTGTAAACGGAAGCAAAACGGACATAAGCGACCGGATCGAGCTTGTTGATGCCTTTCATGACGAGTTCTCCGATCTCTTTGCTTGAGATCTCCTTTTCGTCTCTCTCAAAGATCTCCGCCTCGATCTCGTCGACGACCTTCTTGATCTGCGCGGCGCTTACCGGACGCTTGTGACAGGCTCTTAAGATTCCGGCCTCGATCTTGGAGCGGTCGTATGCCTCGCGGTTATTATCCTTCTTCGTGACCATAATGGGGATCATCTCGATCTTTTCGTAGGTCGTAAATCTTCTGCCGCAGGAATCGCAGATCCTTCTCCTTCGGATCGAGTTGTTGTCCTCCACAGGTCTTGAATCAATTACCCTTGTATCATCTTTTCCGCAATAAGGACACCTCATCCCGCATCTCCTTTCTTAATTGAATCCTGCTGTTTTGATTCCCGCTGCTCTTTTTCTCTCCATTTGAGTCCCATGCGCGCTGTCTTTACAAGATAAGACGCGGCCTGTACGGGAAACCTCCCCGATGCCGACTCTCCCGTGATCATAACAGCGCCTGCACCATCCGCGACAGCATTGAAAATGTCTGATACTTCCGCTCTCGTGGGGACGGGAGCATTTTCCATACTCGCAAGCATCTGCGTCACTACCATGAAAGGTACTCCGGCTTTGAGGCATTCCCGGGAGATCTCTTTTTGCACATAAGGCAGCTCCCATAGCGGCACCGCATTTCCAAGGTCGCCCCTGGCTATGACAAGCATATCCGTCAGAGGAAGGATCTCTCCGAGGGATCCGATCCCGGCCCTGTTCTCTATTTTGGCAAACAGGCGGCAGTTTCCGGCGCCGCTCTCTTTCATCACCTTTCTGACTTCCGCCAGATCCGCTGCTCCCCGAACAAAAGGCTGCATGACGTCTGTAACCCCAAACGCTGCCGCGCAGCTCAGATTCTCCAGATCCTGCTTTGTAAGAGTATTCCCGGTGATCTGCCTTTCCTGTACTGCAATACTCTTGCGGCTAAGGAGCGTTCCGCCTGTCAGGACCAAAGCCCTGATCCGTGTCCCGTTTTCTTCCCGTATAAGGTCTGACGCTTTCAGGCGGATCTTTCCGTCGTCGATAAGGAGGATCATTCCCTCTTCATAGTGATCAAAGATCTCTTCGGGCACAGGGATCCCGCCATGGCAGGAAGTTCCCTTTATCACCGCCTGTTGTTCCTTAGCCGCATCCCCTTCTGCATCCGGCAAAGCTTTCTCTCTCGAGACGAGAAAAACACCGCTCCCTTCCATGAGATACCGTCCTTGCTCCACTTCGCCGATCCTCAGTTCCGGGCCCTGCAGGTCGATCAGGAGAGATGGGCTGACGCCTTCGCGGGCAGCTGCTTCATGAAAGCTGTCGATCATCCCGGCGTTTTTTTTGAGGGTGCCGTGTGAAAGATTCAGGCGCATCCCGGTGATCCCCTCGGCAAACATCTGCCGGAGGATCTCTGTATTTTCACAGGAAGGTCCCAGTGTTCCGTAGATTTCCAAAGTACCGCTCATGATCCAGTCCCGTTTTCTCCTATTCCGGTGTACTTTAGTTTTTCATACTCCGTAACGATTCAACGCCACGCGCCGCGTCTTATGCGCATCCGCATTTTTGACAATATGATTTTACCACACAAAAAGGGCTGCTGTCATGAAACAGCCGCAATACAATGCAGCTCTTTCCGGCAGCAGCCCTGTCCGATATTCGTTTTAATTTCCCTGTCCGACTTCCAGCCTTGTCGTGTCGATCGTCATTCCGTCCACAGCGGTATCGGAAGTGATATCCTGCGATTTCATTTCCGTCTCCGATCCAGGAGTCGCAACTGCGGCAGCGGAATTCTGGGATCCGGATCCTGCTTCCTGAATGTTCTGAGCCACGTCGGAAAGCTTGTCGGGAAGCGGCATCGGATCAGCTGCAGGAGCATTTGGCGTCGTGAAGGGTTCGCTTTCCTTCTCGGTGACAGCGTCCTGGATCTCCGCGTCACTGATGTCGTTCTTCTCATTGAATGAGTTTACACTGGTCAGCTTTCCGTTGCTGTCAAAGAACATCATCTTTCCATCAACTTCCGTCCAGCCGATCTTCATAGCGCCAGTATCTTCGTCGAAATAGTATTTATTATCACCGATCTCATGCCAGCCGTACTGGATGGCGCCATCTTCATCCGCGAAATAAGAAGAGCCCTCCGTGGAGAACAGGCCGGTCTTGAGAATGCCATCCTGGTCAAGATAATACAGCTCGTCATCGAGTTCGAGCCATCCGTAATGGATCGAGCCGTCCTTATAATGATAGACCATGCCTTTCTCTGTGTTCAGCCACATGTCATAGGCGTAGATCTCATACTTTCTCCAATACGTCCCTGCTGCAAGGTTTCCCCTGAGGTTCGATCTTGAACCTCTGTTGGCAGGCCTCTCATAATCGTAGCAGAACTTGTAAGCCGCGTTATAAGCACCGCTACTGGAGTTCTCCACATTCATCAGGTAATTGTAGATACCGGGATATACCGTTCGGAGCTCATGGGTCATAAAGGAGAGCTGTCCGTAAAGGGAATCATCCCCAAAACCGTTGTCCCAGCAGTAGGATTCGCACCAGCTTCTGCGCCCGCCGGTCCACTGGCAGATTCCATAGCTTCCGCCGCCGCCGTAAGAACCGGGCGTAAAGTTCGATTCATGGCGGATGTTTGCCATGATCCCGCAGGCCGCCGCTGCGTTGAACCCGAGTGTATCCGTGAGATAAAAGAACGTTGCCTCCTCATTGCTCATTGCCTTCGCCGGAAGCGTTGGAACTGCTGTTGCAACGACGATCGCTGCGATCGCTATCCATGCTGCCATACTCTTTCGGATCCTTGCGACGGCACACTTTTTCATAACTGACTCCTTTATAACTGCAAACTTCTGCTGTCGCCCGGGATGCCTTGTGACAGACATTTTGCGCGACGATTAACGACGATTACAATTATAAAGTTTCGTTTTTGTTCTTGCAACGAAGACATTATAAATCTGAAATTATTTAAGAAACAGTTTTAATTATTTATAAAATTTTTATATATTTTCTTAATTAGTCTGTATATTCATCTGCTCTTCCGCGGTCTTTGCAGACTCGATGAGGACCGCCACATCTGTTCGTTTAGGATCGAGCCCCATATAGGTATTGAATTCGACGCTGTCAACGACACAGTGGTTTTCCGTATCATAGACAACGAAATTATGCCCGATCCTTTTTACCGCGTATTCGATCCCGTCGATCTTGACCGAACAGGTCAGGTATCTTCCCGCGCCGCCTCCGGCGCCGCTGAGCCCGCCCTGGCTGATCACGGAGTATTCGGCGCCGTCAGAGAGCTTTCCGGAATGGCTCAGCTCCGTCTCTCCATAATCTTCAATCACACCGTCAGGGCTGATCACCGCGAAATAACTCCAGCGGTAATGGCCTCTTAGATCAACGCCGCACCCCAGTTTCTCAAGCCTCTCACAGATCTCCGTATTCAGGGAGTGGGACCCGTCATCCCTTACGGTGATAAAGACCGTATACCGGGGATTCTCTAAGAGAGCGTCCAGATACTCGCAGATCTCATTGCGCTTAAGGGAGAGATCTCCGGTCATCGTCGCCGAGCGGAACTCACGTCCCGATTTTCCAATGACCACGGCAGTCAGCGACGCGTTTTTGTAGTTTACCTTTGACACATCGGCCTCTGCCCTGTAAACACCCTCCTCCTCTTGTTTCATCAGGACCTTTTCCGTCTTTTTCCCGTCGTTGATCCGCAGTTCGATCCTTTTGAACTCCTCCTGAATGTTCTCGATCTTTCTGAGCGTAAACGTCATCAGATTTCGCCCGGTATCAAACCCGTCCATAGTCAGCACAGCTTTGGGAAGAAGGCCTCTCGCTTCAAGGAGTTTCTCGCTGTAGATGTTGATATCCGCAAGCTCGATCATGAAATTCGACTTCTTTTCCATCTCTGCCGAGACTTCGTCATATCCGTATTGCTCGATCAGCGTGTCCTTAGAAGAGTACAGGTTGGTCCCAAGCCCCAGGCGGTCTCCGTCGATCGTACATCCCAGAGCCGCCAGCGTCGTGGGAAACTGGTCCATCGTGGAGTACTCCCTGACCCTTGTGGGATCTTCCGGCGTCGCCGCCGCGTTCAGAAATGTGGTATAGACCTTCCTGTCATAGCTTTCCGGCACATTCTGGCAGAAATCCCTGTCCATGGTCGTGTGGTCGCCGCACAGCACGATCGTCGTATTCTCGTAAAAGTCCTGTTTCCGGATCCAGTCTACGAACGCGCTGACCTGTCTGCTCGAGCACGCGATCGCATTTGCGTAGTTGTTTCCGGGATACTGCTCTTTACAGAGCTCGCAGATATATCCGTCCTCAAAGTGCGTGTCCACCGTCAGGAGCGTGAAGTTGAACGGCTGGTCCGAGGCGGCGAGCTCCGTGATCCTGTCTTTTGCCGCCGCAAACAGCTTGCTGTCCTCCATTCCCCAGAACACGTAGTAATCCTTGGGGATGATCCCCTTCTCAATCGCCCAGTTGTAGTCGTCGATCTCGTAGTCGCCGTGCGTGCCAAAATACAGCCGCCTTCCGCCGAACGTGGCATTCGATCCGAGCATGAACACATTTTTGTACCCCTCATTCGCAAGGATGTCGCCGAGGTTCGTAACTTTCTCAAAGAAAGCGTCCTGTGTATTCATGTTATTGAAGGAGCCTCTCTTGTCCGTAAATTCTTCGCCGATATCGATCTTGAGGGGCAGGGCCGCTGTCTGTGCGAAGATCCCTCCCATCGTAAAGGTCGTGCCCGGAAGGACTTTTCCCCCGTTGAGAAGACCTGTTTCGCCCGAAAAATCCTCTCCCTTTGCGGAAAGCGCCGTCAGCTCGGGCATGTTGTTATATGTAAAGGCGCCGCCGCTTCCTTGATCCACATACGTAACTTCCAGTGATTCCAGGAAAATATAGATGAGGTTCCTCTTCTTTTGCGGAAATCGGATCGTGACATCCGCAGGATCGACATAGTGATCCTCTATAAAACTTGAGTCATTCATCTGGTTTTTGATATAGCTTCCCAGTTCGAGACGTCTAAAAGCGAAGACGGAGGCACCCGCAATCAGGAGAAATGAAAGGATCAGGCCGCAGAAAAGGACCTGATTCCTGCAGGATCTCCTGCGGGGAGCCTTTACTGCAGGGCCGTTTGCCCCGGTCGTGTCATCTCTCCGGTCCTTATTAAGAGCCCAAAAATAGACCAGAAAGTAAAGGGCGGTCGCCGCAGCCGCCGGCAGTATGCTGCTCATCACGCCTTTCATGATGATTCCGTCCCCGGTCCCCTCCAGCGGCGCCTTGAGCTGAAAGATGAGCTCATCCATGCGCAGGCCGCTCCAGGTCGTGAAGACCCATCTTGCCAGAAAGACAACGACCCACGCGGCAAAGAACATAATACCGGTCAGGATCGTTCCGGCTGCAGGGGCTTTATTTAAGTAATCATTGCTGTGCTTCATAGACGCTCCGCTCATTAATGCTCCAAATAGTCCAATACAAGTAAAAAGTCTGCAGTTCCAATGCGACTGCAGACTTTTTGTGAAAGCAGGTAGCGGGAATCGAACCCGTCTCCCCAGCTTGGGAAGCTGGTATTCTACCGATGAACTATACCTGCCTGTCGACGAATCTATTATAGCAGAAAAAACGGGCTTTGCAAGAACAATTGCAAAGCCCGTCGGATTTCCTTAAAATTCCTGCAGATTTTATCTTCCCGACTCCTTGATATACTCCCTGACCTGGTCGACTGTGGGCATCACGCAGAGAGCGCCCTTCCTTGTCGTCACGAGAGAAGCCGCCGCGTTTGCGAACGTTAAAAGCTCATGGAGGTGGCCCTCGTCCGCAAGTCCGTCGATCCCGTACTTAAGTACATGAAGAAGTGCGCTCGCGCAGAATGTATCGCCCGCGCCTGTCGTCTCGATCGTGTTGGGGTTCAGGAATCCTTTCTCATACGCTTCTTTTCCGCCGCAGTATGCCTTGGAACCGTCAGGTCCGAAGGTCGCGAATACCAGCGGAATATGATATTCGTCGATGATCTTATGGATTCCCTTGTCCAGGTCCTCTTCACCTGTCATGAAAGTGATCTCGTTGTCGGAGATCTTTAAGATATCACAGCGGGAGAAGCCATACCTGATCTTCTCCTTTGCCTTCTCTTCGCTGCTCCAGAGCGGAGGGCGGAGATTGGGGTCAAAGGAAATGAGGCAGCCTGCTGCCTTAGCAATCTCGAGCGCCCTGATCGACGCTTTTTCTACCGTCTCATGTGTCATGGAAAGTGTTCCGAGATGGAAGATCTTCGCGTTCTCGATCAGATCGCGGTGCGCTTCCACTTCTTTAGCAGTGAGCATGATATCCGCTCCGGGGTTTCTGTAGAAGGAGAAATCCCTGTCGCCGTTGGGAAGCTTTTCCACGAACGCGAGCGTAGTGCGGACCTCATCGTCCATCTCCAGCCCGCTCATGTCGATGCCCTGCTCGATCGTCTTCTTTTTGAGAAGCTTTCCGAACATGTCATTGCCCACCTTGCCGATGAAAGCAGTCTTTTTTCCCGCTTTGTTCAGCATCGCGAGCACGTTGCAGGGAGCTCCGCCGGGATTGGCTTCGAACAGGCTGTTTCCCTGTTCACTGATCCCGTTCTGCGTAAAGTCGATCAAAAGTTCCCCCAATGCCGTCACATCTATTTTTTTGTCACAGCCCATACTATACCCATCCTTTCTATCGCCAGTAGTGACCTGTTTTTATCCCGGCAGACAGCAAACATGCTTCTGTCAGATACTATTTTACCCTAACAGAAGCATGTTCGTCTACTTCCCTTTCTATTTCAGGTCATCTCTCTTCCCTGAAATACGAGAGCCCCAAAGAAGCGGGAGGCTGGTTCTCCGGTTTATTCCTTCGGCTCGTAAAGATGAGCACGACGATCGTCACGACATAAGGAAGCATCTTGCAGAGCTCCTGCTGCGCGCGGGAAAGCCCGGGAATGTAAATATAGATGATATAGAGCGCTCCGAATACCAGGGAGCCCCAGATCGCGTTAGCGGGATTCCACAGTGCAAGGATAACCAGAGCTACTGCGAGCCATCCTCTGTCGCCGAACCCGTTGTTGGACCAGGTTCCGCCCAGATACTCCATGACAAAATACAGACCGCCCAGTCCCGCGATCATGGAACCGGCCAGTGTTGCAGCATACTTATAAACGGGTACATTAATACCCGCGCTGTCTGCTGTTGCGGGGCTCTCCCCCACTGCCACAAGATGAAGGCCTGAGCGGGTCCTCTTGAGGAAGTAAGTGCATATGAGTGCAAGTATCACTGACAGGTAGGTCAAAAAACCGTAGTGGAACAGGAGCTCACCGACAACCGGGATCCCGGAAAGGCCGGGGATCCTCGCACGGAAAGCGGAAGCCGTCGTCTTAACGCTGATCTGGCCTACGCCGCCTGCCATCTTGGAGATGGAACCGCCGAAGAAATTGCCGAATCCGGTGCCGAACGTCGTCAGTGCAAGACCGACTACGTTCTGGTTGGCCCTGAGCGTAACTGTCAGGAACGTATAGATAAGGCCGCCCAAAAGGGAGCAGAGGAGACAGCACAGAATTGAAATGAGCATTCCCGCAATGGGATTCGGGGTCTTGGCTGATTTCTCATAGAAGAAAGCACCGAGCAGGCCGGCTACGCCTCCCATATACATGATCCCGGGAATTCCCAGGTTCAGGTTACCGGATTTCTCCGTCATGATCTCTCCCGTCGCTCCGAACAGAATGGCGACGCCCTGACCTACAGCTCTCTGGATAAAAGTAATGATGACCGGCATATCACGCCTCCTCTCTGTAAACAGTCAGCTTATAGTTGACAAAGAATTCGCATCCGATGAGGAAGAACAGGAGGATTCCCGTTATGATATCCGACGCATTTTCGTTGAGGCCAAACTGCGTTGCGATCTGGATCGATCCCTGCTGCATGAAAACGAGAAACACCGAAACCGCGACCATGGCAGCAGGATTGAATTTCGACATCCAGGCGACAATGATCGCCGTAAAGCCCCTTCCTCCCGCGGTGCTCGTCGAGATCGTGTGGCTTGCGCCGGCAACGATCAGCGCTCCCGCAAGGCCGCAGATCGCGCCGGAAAGGCACATCGTGCGGAGAATGACTTTTTTGACATTGATCCCCGCGTATCTGGCCGTATCCGTGCTCTCGCCGACCACTGCGAGCTCATAGCCATGCTTTGAGTAGTTCATATAGATCGTGACGAGCACTGTGACCAGAATAACGATAAAGACGCTCAGGCAGTACTCGGAGCCGAAGATCTTTGGAAACCATCCCGCCCTGGTCTTGCTGTTGATGACACCGACGGTGTTGGAACCCTTGGGGTTCTCCCAGATACAGATCAGATAATTGATGATCTGTGTGGCTACATAGTTCATCATCAGCGTGAACAGCGTCTCATTTGTATTGAAATATGCCTTAAAGAAGGCGGGGATCACACCCCAGAGCACTCCGGCCGCACAGCTGGCTGCAAGAATGACTAAAATAGCCAGGGGAAGCGGGAGCTTATTAGCGGCGTAGATCATTACCGCCGCGCTTGCTGCTCCGCCCATCAGGATCTGTCCCTCCGCGCCGATGTTCCAGAACTTCATCCGAAACGCGGGGACAAGGCCTACCGCAATGATCAGAAGGACTACCGTCTCTCTGACGGTTACCCAGATCCTTCTCCTGGTGCCGACGGCGCCCGAGACGATGCCCGCATAGACCTCAAGGGGATTCTGTTTTGTGATCGCGATGATCACGATCGCACAGACAAGGAGGGAAAGAAGGACTGCCGCTCCGCGGATCATCCATGCCTTGGACCGGGAGATAGAATCTCTCTTCTCCATGTGGATGACTGTGCGTCCGGCGCTCTTTTTACTGTGTTTGTCCATCAGCTGTTCTCCTTTCCGCCCGTCATCAAAAGTCCTACTTCTTCTTTGGTCGCAGTCCTGGCGTTTACGATCCCGCTCACTCTGCCGCCGGAAAGAACAAGGATCCTGTCGCAGAGGCTGAGGAGCACGTCGAGATCTTCACCGACGCACATCACGCAGGCACCGGCTCTTTTCTGCTCATTGAGTAGATTGTAGATCGCATAGGACGAGTTGATGTCCAGTCCTCTCACGGGATAAGCGACCATGAGCACCCGGGGGGCGGATGCGATCTCGCGCCCTACAAGGACTTTCTGCACATTACCGCCCGAGAGCCTTCTTACCGGCGTCTCGAGGCTCGGCGTTACAACATCTAATTTATCGACGACTTCCGCCGCAAGGTTGTAGGGGACTTTTCTGTCCGTAAACAGTCCCCTGCTCTTGTTGTAGCTGCGGATCATCATATTGTCAGTGATATCCATAGAGCCCACCAGTCCCATTCCGAGGCGGTCTTCAGGGACAAAAGAAAGGCGGATACCGAGATCAAAGATATCGCCCGCCGACATCTGGTGAAGCTTTTCGATCACATTATTGTCATGTTTGGTATAATAGAGGATCTCCCCGCTCTCGATGGTCTGCAATCCGCCGATCGCTTCAAGAAGCTCTTTCTGGCCGTTTCCGGAGATACCGGCGATTCCCAGGATCTCGCCGGCATTTGCCGTAAAGGAGATATCTTTCAGGACATGGTATCCCTCGTTGTTACGGACATTGAGGCCCCGCACTTCGATGCGGCGCTCCACGTTTTCGGGATTGGAACGGTCAATATCCAGGGAGACCTTCTCACCAACCATCATCTCCGTCAGCGACTCCTGCGTAGCTTCACAGGTATCGACAGTTCCGATATACTTTCCTTTTCTAAGGACGCTGACCCTGTCGGAGATTTCCAGCACTTCGTTAAGCTTATGGGTGATGATGATGATGGATTTGCCGTTGTCACGCATACTTCTCAGGACGTTAAACAGTTTATCCGTCTCCTGCGGCGTAAGGACAGCCGTGGGCTCATCAAGGATCAGGATGTCCGCTCCGCGATAGAGCACTTTTACGATCTCAACGGTCTGCTTCTGGGAAACAGACATACTGTAGATCTTCTGGGCCGGATTAAGATCAAATCCGTACTTACCGGTCAGTTCGTTGATCTTCGTGGTAACCTCTTTCATGTTCAGGCGCATAGGGCCGTCCAGGCCGAGAATGATATTCTCCGCCGCTGTCAGAATATCGATCAGCTTAAAGTGCTGGTGGATCATTCCGATCTTAAGGTCGAACGCGTCCCTGGGGGACTGAATGAGCACATCTTTCCCCCATACGCGGATCGATCCCTCGTCCGGGAAATAGATCCCGGAGAGCATGTTCATAAGGGTCGTCTTTCCGCTTCCGTTCTCACCGAGGATGGAGAGGATCTCTCCTTTCCTGAGCGTGAGGTTTACGTTGTCGTTGGCAACCACTTCTCCGAAGCGCTTTGTGACGTTTTTCAGTTCAATTACGTTTGTCTCAGACACAGGTCACTCCCTCTTCTTACTCAGTCGCATTACGAAAAGTACGCAACCGGACGCTCCGTCCGGTTGCGTAGCAAGATCATTGTTCCTTGTGCCGTTATGATCAGTTTTCAGATGTAACGGTGGTGATGCCGTCGATGATCATGGCAAAGGCAGGAGCCGATGTGGGCTCGGACTCATGGAAATAGCCGTCCGCCACATGGGTATCCATGAACGCATATGCGCCGCCTTCCGCGAATTCTTCGGGATGTGCAGCAATGTAGTCCTCAAGGGAAACGCCGCCAACCGTGAAGGTAGCGGTATCAAATACGTGAAGAGAACCGTCCTTGATCGCAGCCTCAACCTCAGCGATCTTTTCAGCTGTGCCTTCTGCTGCAACAGCTGCGTTCAGCTCTGTGATGAGGCAGGAGCCGTCAGCAAGACCCTTGCTCCAGTCAGTATCAATAGCAGTGCCATTGATAACGCTCTCTACAGCATAGGTGTAGTAAGGACCCCAGTTGTTGGTGGGGGACGTCAGAGCGCAGGTGGGAGCTGTGGGGATCATGTCGATGTTGTAACCGACACAGGGAACTCCCTCTTCCTCGCAAGCCGCGGGAGCGCCGGTGGAGTCTGCATGCTGGGAGATCAGGACGCAGTTGTCAGCGATCAACTTCTTCGCGGTCTCGCCTTCTTTGGCAATGTCAAACCAGCTGTTGGTGTACTGTACTTCCATGGTAGCGGTGGGGCAGATGCTCCTTGCGCCGAGGAAGAAGGATGTGAATCCGGAAACGACCTCAGCATAGGGATAAGCGCCGACATAGCCGATCTTAGCCTGTTCAGCAGTGATCTTGCCGGCTTCGATCATTTCGTTCAGCTTCATACCTGCGGCGATACCGGAGAGGTAACGTGCCTCATAGATCGCCGTGAAGTAGTTGTGCATGTTAGAAAGGCCGGTCATCGCCGCCTGATAACCTGTCGCATGGCAGAACTGTACCTCCGGATAGTCCTCTGCCGCACGGATCATGTAATCCTCGTGACCAAAGCTGTTCGCGAAGATGATGCTGCATCCCTGCTCCGCAAGGTCCGCTGCAGCGTCGTAGCAGGACTCGTCTTCGGGGATGTTGGTCTTCTCGATGATCTGCTCGTCAGAGAGACCAAGTGCCGCCTGCATCTCCTTGATTCCCTTCATGTGGGACTCTGTATAGCCTTCGTTCTCATCGCCGACATAGATCACGCCGACTTTGATCTCAGGTGCGCCGGCAGTCTCAGTCTGTGCTTCCGCAGCGGGCTCTGTCTCAGCCTCAGCCGCAGGCTCAGTTGCAGGCTCTGCCTCTGTCTCAGCTTCTTTCTCGGCTTCAGCTTCCTGTGCCTGAGCCGGCTCGGAAGAACTGCTTGAACTGCCGGATCCGCCGCAGCCAGCCAGAAGGCCGCTTACCATAGTGAGAGACAGCAGAATGCCAATGAATTTCTTTTTCAT
The DNA here is from genome assembly GCA_902768735.1 of uncultured Lachnospiraceae bacterium. Classification (GTDB taxonomy): domain Bacteria; phylum Bacillota; class Clostridia; order Lachnospirales; family Lachnospiraceae; genus CAG-791. The sequence goes on from CACXMK010000001.1 coordinate 19,094, forward strand.
ACTCTCCTCCTTAGATGTTAAAAAATGAAAACATATTGACCATAATCCAACGCTTTGGTTTTGTCAATAAATCATTTGACATATTTTATCCTTAGAATTGCAAAAAAAGCGGCAGTATTTATAATAGAGAGAAGAAGCGCAGGTCTGTGCAGACAAAACATCAGAATGACCGGATGATATATCTCCGGGTAATCGGGAGGGATCTACAATGAAGTTCATGGAAGACAGGATCTTAAAAGACGGGCAGGTACGCCCCGGACATATCCTGAAAGTTGACAGTTTTTTGAACCATCAGCTGGATATCTCGCTGCTCAGCGAGGTCGGTAAAGCGTTTTATGACAGGTTTAAAGATAAGGGTATTACGAGGATCCTGACAGTAGAGGCTTCCGGAATTGCGATCGCCTGCATGACCGCAGAGTATTTCCAGGTGCCTGTAATCTTCGCGAAAAAGTCGAAAAGCCAGAATCTTGACGGCGATCTGTTTACCTCCGTCGTTCATTCTTATACTTACGGGATCGACAACACAGTTACACTGGCAAAAAAATTCCTTTCTGCGAATGACAGGGTCCTCATCGTCGATGATTTTCTCGCGAACGGTAAGGCTGTGAACGGGCTTATCGATATCTGCGGACAGGCAGGTGCTGAAGTGGCCGGGATCGGTATCGCCATTGAAAAGGGCTTCCAGGGCGGCGGCGACGACCTGCGGGCCCGCGGCTATGATCTTTTCAGCCTCGCAGTTGTCGATGAAATGAACGCCGACAGCATTAAGTTCAGATCTTAATTATAGTTTGATCTAAATTAGATTTTGATCTAAATTAAGCTGAATCTCGATTAAGAAATAAAAAAGAAGCCCAACTCCGGGCTTCTTTTTTATTTCTTACCATTCCGTTATGAGATTTAATTCTTAAAGCTGTGCACAGGCGCCGGAATCCTTCCCTTCCTGTTCACAAATCCCTCGCAGCCGAAGGCGCTGACCGGCATAATAGGCGCATATCCGAGAAGGCCGCCGAATTCCACTTCGTCACCGACGTCCTTTCCGATCACCGGGATCAGGCGGACTGCTGTCGTCTTCTGGTTGATCATTCCGATCGCCATCTCATCGGCGATAATGCCGGCGATCGTGGTATCCTTTGTGTCTCCCGGGATCGCGATCATATCAAGGCCTACAGAGCAGACAGATGTCATCGCCTCGAGCTTTTCCAGTGTCAGACATCCCGCATTGACCGCATTGATCATTCCCTGATCCTCGCTTACCGGAATAAAAGCGCCGCTCAGACCGCCTACATAAGAAGAAGCCATGACGCCGCCCTTCTTGACCTGGTCGTTCAACAGGGCGAGAGCCGCTGTCGTACCGGGTGCGCCGGCATATTCCAGTCCCATCTCACACAGGATATCCGCCACACTGTCGCCTACCGCCGGAGTGGGAGCAAGAGAAAGATCAATGATCCCGAAAGGAACGCCAAGCCGTCTGGAGGCTTCCTTCGCCACAAGCTGTCCGACGCGTGTCACCTTAAATGCCGTCTTCTTTACGGTTTCGCAGAGCGTCTCGAAGTCGCTGCCGCGAACGGATTCAAGCGCTTTTTTGACAACGCCGGGTCCGCTGACACCGATGTTGAGGATCCGGTCCGCCTCTGTGACGCCATGGAACGCGCCGGCCATAAAAGGATTGTCATCCGGCGCGTTGCAGAAAACAACGAGTTTCGCGCAGCCGATAGAGCCCCTGTCCGCAGTCCTTTCCGCGGTCTCTTTGATGATGCTTCCCATAAGCCGTACAGCATCCATGTCGATGCCCGCCTTTGTGGAACCGACATTTACAGAGGAACATACCAGCTCTGTCTCTGAGAGTGCCTGAGGGATCGATCTGATGAGCATTCTGTCAGACTCTGTCATTCCTTTGGAGACCAGCGCGCTATAACCGCCAAGAAAATTAACGCCGACATCGTGCGCCGCGCGGTCAAGAACGCGGGCGATCTGTGCGAAGTCCTCAGGGCAGCGGCAGGCGCTTCCGCCGATCAGTGCGATCGGCGTAACGGAGATCCTTTTATTTACGATCGGGATTCCGTAATCTCTGGAGATCTCTTCCCCGACTCTCACGAGGTCATACGCGCTCTTATGGATCTTGTCATATACCTTCTGTCCGAGAACAGTAAGGTCAGAATCGATACAGTCGAGCAGGCTGATTCCCATGGTGATCGTCCTGACGTCCAGGTTCTCTTTCTCTATCATTTCATTGGTCTGCCTGACCTCAGAAAAATTGATCATATTTCCTCCTTCAGATTCCACATATCAAGTCCTGTGCATCAGATCCTGTGCATCAGATCAAAGATCTCTTCTTTCTGGCACTTGATCTGGACGCCGATCTGCTCTTTTCCGAGCACAGCAAGTTCTTCCGAGATCTCTCCGAAGGACTTCTGAGTCGTCGTCACGTCGACGATCATCATCATGTTAAAGTATCCCTGTACGATCGTCTGAGAGATGTCCAGAATGTTGATGCGGTTCTGCGCAAGATAGGTGCATACACCTGCAATGATCCCGATTGTATCCTTTCCGACTACTGTTATGATCGCTCTCTGCATCTCTTCCTCCTGTACGTAGTAATTCTATCAATACTCCACAAGCGCCGACGGCTTATCTCTTCTGGCCACATAGATCGGCAGTTCCTCGGGACTGTAGCCCGTGTCTGAACTGAGGATCTCAACTCTGACGGTTTCAAACGCCAGCTCCGGCAGATTGTTCTCCTTGCTCAGGTGCCCGAGGAAGATCCCTTTCATGTGATCGTTCAGGACCCTGCTAAGGAGCTGCCCGCTGCTTACATTGGACAAGTGTCCGTGGTCTCCCAGGATCCTTCTCTTTAAAGGATACGGATATCTTCCCACCTGCAGCATATTGACGTCATGGTTTGACTCCAGAAGCAGCACATCCGAGTTTTTCAGGCATTCCACCGTGTAGTCGTTAAAGCACCCGAGATCCGTGCAGACACAAGCTTTCTTCCTTCCGTAATAGATCCTGTATCCCACCGGTTCCACCGCGTCGTGGGAGATCTTCATAGGATCGATCTGAATGTCCTTTATAGTGATTTTTTCATCTGCGCGGATCGGTACGAAGCTGGCCGGATCGATCTCGCTGAACTTGGACATCTGTCTGATCGCCCAGATCGTTCCCCTCGTCGCGTAGATCGGGATATCCGTCTTTTTGGCGATCATCGGAAGTCCGCTGATATGGTCCGTGTGCTCGTGCGTGATAAAGATACCGTCGATGTCGCGCAGGTCGAGGTCCAGGTCTCCCAGCGCCTCCACCGTTCTCTTTCGGCTGATCCCGACGTCAAGCAAAAGGTGCGTCGTGTCAGATCCCACATAGATGCAGTTACCGCTGCTTCCGCTCGCAATACTCTCAAATCTCATCTGTAAATCTCATCTGTAAATCTCATTTATAAATCTTATCTTCGATACCAACTATACATCCTGATCTATGCTCTATCTTTGAACTTCTCCCGTAAACCGGCGATCGCGGCGTCCACCTGCTCCAGGGGGCCTCCTTCGGCGTCGAGCGGTCCGGTGTTATTGATCACAACGTCACAGAACTTCCTGAATACATCGTCAGATACCTGTTTCTCCATGATCTGCCGGATCTTTTCGTCCGAATAGCCTCTGGTCATACGCAGTCTCTGCGCCCTGACCGACTTCTCGCAAAAGATAAACCACAGGGAATCAGCGACCTTATCATAGCCGTTCTCCACTAGGAGCGCTGACTCCAGGACAAAAAACTCCCTCTTTCCTTCTTTTCTCTCCCGCTCGATCTCATCCAGTATATACCGGTTCACCGCGGGATGTACAAGTTCATTCACCTTCCTGAGCAGTTCCGCGTCCGAAAAGATACGCCTCGCCATCTCTTTCTTGTTGATCTCCCCGCTTTCAAAAAGAAGGGGCTCCTCATTATCTCCGGGAATATTCCACTCTGTCAAAAGACTGACCAGCGGGCCATAGATCGCGCCGCCGGGCAGTTCCAGTTCCTTCGCGGCGTCATCCGATAAAAGGATCCTGCAATTGTATTGTCTCTCCAGATAGTGAAGGATCTCGCTTTTCCCGGCTCCCACACCACCGGTCACTCCTATTGTGATCATTGTTATGCCTCCGTGAACGGCTCTATTTTGCCATATACCAGTCATCGCCGCTGTGGACGTCGGTCTCAAGGGCGACTTCCATTTCCGCCGCGCCTCCCATTTCCTCTTCCAGGAGTTTTATGACCTTCTCTTCCTCTTCCGGAACTGTCTCAATCAGGAGTTCGTCGTGGATCTGGAGGATGAGGCGCGATCCCATCCCTTCCCGAAGCAGTGCCTCGTACACGCGGATCATCGCGATCTTGATGATATCCGCGGCTGTTCCTTGGATCGGGGAGTTCATGGCGACCCTCTCTCCAAAGGACCGCTGCATGAAGTTGCTGCTCTTCAGCTCAGGCACAGGTCTGCGGCGTCCGTACATTGTCACGGCATATCCGTTTTTCTTTGCATCCGCCACCAGTTTATCCAAAAATGCCTTGATACCGGGATAGGTCTTAAAATACGCTTCGATATACTCCGCGGCCTCTTTTCTGGAGATGCTAAGACCCTGACTGAGACCGAATGAGCTGATGCCGTAGACAATACCGAAGTTGACTGCCTTGGCGTTCCTTCTCTGCAGGGGTGTCACTTCTTCGAACGGTGTATGGAAGACTTTCGACGCCGTGATCCTGTGAATGTCCTCGTTCTCCCTGTACGCGGCGATCAGCTCCTTGTCACCGCTCATATGCGCGAGGATCCTCAGTTCGATCTGCGAATAATCCGCGTCCGCAAACCGCATCCCTTCTGAAGGGATGAACGCTTTACGGATCCTCTTGCCCATTTCTGTCTTCATCGGGATGTTCTGAAGATTAGGCTCCGTAGAGCTGAGCCTTCCGGTCGCCGTGATCGTCTGATTGAATCTCGTATGGATCCTTCCGTCTGCGGCGATAAATGCAGTCAGTCCGTCCGCATAAGTAGATTTCAGCTTTGTCACGGCTCTGTACTGAAGGATGTCGTTCACCACCGGATATTCCGGTGCCAGCTTTTCAAGGACATCCGCCGCTGTGGAATACCCGGTCTTGGTCTTTTTCCCACCCGGCATTCCGAGCTTTTCAAAGAGGATCACCCCCAGCTGCTTGGGGGAGGCGATATTAAATACCTCTCCGCACTCCTCATAGATCCTGGCTGCCAGATGATCTGCCATTGTTCCGAGCTCTGTGCTGTATACTGCGAGTGCTTCCGGATCGATACGGATCCCGATCCGCTCCATATCGTGCAGGATATAGCTGAGCGGCCGCTCGATCTCTCTGTAGAGACAGATCATACCTTCTTTCTCAAGCTTTTCACCGACAGGCTTCGCCGCCCTTGCAAATACGGAAGCCATTTGGCAGGCGTATTTGATAAGTTCCTCTCTTTGCGAACGGAAAGCATCGCCCACGGTCTTTTTGTCAAAGGCCTGTTTCCATGTCGGATAGGACTCATCCAGATACTCTGAGGCCGTCATTTCCGGCTGATAGTCACTCTGCAGCGGATTGATAAGATAGCATTCGATGAGCAGGTCATCGATTCCCTCAAGGCTTAAGCGGTCTTTGAATTCCGCTTCCGCATCGATCTTAAAGAAGGGATACTGGTCTTTTATCCCAAAAGCCGCAATTCTTGCAGGCTCCGCCCCTTCTCTTTCTGCCGGCGTATTAACGCATACTTCCTTGACAGATCTTCTTAGATTTCCAAGCAGGGAGCAGAGGTCATCCTGCGTCAGCTTCCTTTCTCCGCATTCACGGGATGTCTCAAGGAATACTGCATTTTTGCCGGTGCAAAGCGCCGCCCCATAGAGTACCGCGCCGTCTTCTTCTCCGTAGCGAACACTATCCATGACAGGATAGAAACCGATCACAAGCGGAGACGCCGCCTTTGCCTCGCGCGCCTTTTCGATCAATTCCCCGATGTAATACGCTGCTTCCGCACTGTCCGAAATGCCCTTGATCGTCAGCTCGTCGTTTCCGGAGACGGCTTCGACGGCTGCCGTATCGAATCTCGGAAGAAGCGCCCTGAAATTCAGTTCCGTGTAGAGTCTGAACGCTTCGGGTGTATAAAGGTTCCCGACGCGTGCTTCCTCCCAGTCGGTACTGATATCGCAATCCGTCTTGATCGTCACAAGAAAAAGGCTCAGCCTCGCCAGATCCTCGTTTTCCGCGAGGTTCTTCTTGAGTGCCGGCTTCCCAATCTCGTCAATATGTTCATATACGCCGTCAAGACTGCCGTAGTCTACGATCAGCTGTGTCGCCGTTTTTTCTCCGACTTTGGGAACGCCGGGGATATTGTCAGAACTGTCGCCCATGAGTGCTTTGACATCGATAAATGCTTTCGGCGTCACTTGGTATTTCTCAAGGACATCGGACGCATAGTAGTTTTCGATCACGGTCTGCCCCTTGATCGTCTTTGGGATACGTATGCAGATATGGTCCGACGCGATCTGAAGAAGATCCCTGTCGCCGGAAAGAAGGGCGACTTCCATTCCCTGCTCTTCCCCGCGCTTTGCGAGCGTTCCGAGGATGTCGTCAGCTTCGAGCCCCGCCTGTTCACGGATTTGCACGCCCATAGAGCGCAGGACCTGCTTGATCAGCGGCACCTGCTCCCTCAGCTCGGCGGGCATCGGTTTGCGCGTTCCCTTGTATTCCGCATAGGTCTCGTGCCTGAATGTCGGAGCGTGCACATCAAACGCCACCGACAGGTAGTCCGCTTTCTCCTCGTCGAGGATCTTGAACAGAATATTTAGAAAACCAAAAACAGCACCTGTATGCACCCCGGCTGCATTGGTGAGGTCGGGCATCCCGTAAAATGCCCTGTTCAAAATACTGTGGCCATCCACGAGCACAAGCTTTTCTTTGTTCATTCCCTGCTTTCCCCTGAAATTGCTGATAATAGCATTACTGATAAAACATAACGATTCCAAGCACTATAAGAAAGGCGGCTGTCGTCATGATCTCTGCCGCGATCGCCGCCTTTTTGATCCCGTTCCTGTACCGAAGCTTTCTGCGCTGCTCATCCATCCACTCCGCGAGGTCCTTGTCCACGTCAAACGTAGCGCCGGTCTCCAGGCGCTCAAGGCCCTCGTAGATCAGATACTGGATCCTGAGCTCATCCGCGCAGTTTTCACACTCATCAATATGATCCAGAAACTCTGACAGTTTCGTTTCCTCCAGCCTGTCGTTCAGAAAGTCCTGTATGAGGCCGGTGAATTCCTTGCATTCCATATCAAATCCCGTTCTGATCGCGACATAATCTCGTTTTATCGCATTTTTCAGTCGCGTTTTTAATCCCGTTTCACTTCCGCGTAAAGCGCCTTCACCATTTCCCGTCAAACCAGGTTCCCCGGGCCGAACGATTCCGGAAGGAGCTCTCCGAGAGTATATCTTTTATAATCCTTCTCGCTTCGCGCAGCAATGATCTCAAACGTGTCCGGATCACAGAATTCCCGCATGAACTGCCTGCACTCGCCGCAGGGAAAACTGTACTGACCCGCCTCAGGTTCTTTTCCTCCCACAACCGCTATCGCCGTAAAGCTGCGTTCTCCCTCGCTCAGGGCTTTCACAAAAGCAGTCCTCTCAGCACAGATCCCTACGGAATACGCAGCATTCTCAACGTTGCATCCTCCGTAAACACGGCCGCCCTCTGTGAGGAGCGCTGCACCGACAGAGAATTCCGAATAAGGACAATAGGACCGTTTCCTCATCTCCATCGCCTTCCGAATGAGTGTTTCCACTGTCTCTGAAGGAGCATTCTGTCCATTAGCGTTCATCCGCATCTCCTTTTTCACGGCCGTTCTGAAGACCGGCCCTTTCTCTGTCCCTTCTGATCAGGATCCGTACCGCTTCGATCGCCGTCCTGATCGCGCTGTCCGTATCGTGTACGACAGGATTGGAGAGTCCCTTCGCTGCTCTCGTCTGGTTCGCCATAGTCAGAAGAACCGTTCCTGTCCTTAACCTGCGATAACTCCCTACAATGAACAGTGTCGCAGACTCCATCTCCGAAGCCAGGCAGCCCATCTTTAAGAAAGCGTTCCAATTCTGCAGAAGAACGCTGCTCTGCGGAAGCAGTTCCGGGTTGTGCTGTCCGTAAAAAGCGTCTTTGCAGTGCACAACGCCGATGTGGCGCCGCATTCCGAGCGTCTGCGCCGCTTCGTCGAGCGCCGTCACAATCCCGTAATCTGCCACAGCCGGATACTCGATCGGTGCGTACTCTCTGCTCGTTCCGTCCATGCGGATCGACCCGCTGGCGATCACGAGGTCGCCACTTAAGACGTCTTCCTGCATCCCGCCACAGGTGCCTACCCTGATAAAGGTATCCGCACCGCAGTTTGCGAGTTCTTCGATCGCGATCGCGGCAGAAGGGCCGCCGATCCCTGTAGAGGTCACGCTCACCTTTTCTCCGTCGATCGTTCCTGTATAAGTTATATACTCTCTGTTGTCCGCCACAAAGACAGGGTTGTCAAAATACCGGGCGATCAGAGCACATCGCTTGGGATCCCCGGGAAGAAGGACATATCGTCCGACTTCTCCTTCGGCAACCTGAATGTGATACTGTCTGTTGGGATCGGTGGAATACTTAGGGATCATGGTCATATCTCCTTTATTCTTTTCTCGATTTATTAGCAGATTTTTCGAAATAGCCCGTTTATTGAATCATACGTTTAGTAAATCACCTGTTTGTCGAAGTGGCGGTTTATCGAAGTACCCGCCGGAGCACATAGCGAAGTGCCAGCACGTCTACCGGTTTGGTGATATATGCGTCCATGCCGGACTCGGCGGCTTTGATCCGGTCCTCCTTGAACGCATTAGCTGTCATCGCGATGATCGGAATATGCGCCCTGCTGCGATCAGGAAGCGCGCGTATCCTCTCTGTAGTCTCATAGCCGTCCATGATCGGCATCTGGATATCCATAAGCACTGCGGAATAATACCACGGATCGTTCTCGACGATCCTTTGCAGCGCTCTCCTGCCGTTTTCCGCGGATTCAACTTTAAAACCGTCTTCTGTGAGCATCTCTTCTGCGATCTCACGGTTGAGAGGATTATCCTCCACAAGAAGCAGTCTTCTTCCTTCTATCCAGCCCACATCTGCGTTCTTTCTGCCTGCGGAAGCCGGGTTTTCCTGGAATACTGCCAGATCATCGCTGCTGATCTGTTCCGTATTCTGCGCTGCCTCTGCCGCGTCCGTCTCTTCCTGTGCTCCGCCCGCTTCCCTGAACGGTCGGAATTCCAGTTCCACTGTGACAACAGTGCCGGCATCCTCTTCGCTTTCGACGTTGATATTGCCTCCCATAAGGTCGACGATCCCCTTCGCGATCGACATGCCGAGTCCGCTTCCGTATGACGTGCTTCCGATCCTCCCGCTTTCTCTCTCGAAAGGTTCGAACACATGACTCAAAAACTCCCTGCTGATCCCGATCCCGTTGTCACTGACGCGGAATCTGTACCGGCAGTATTTCCTGTTTCCGATAAACGGTTCCTGCAGGATCTCAAGACACACTTCTCCGCCCGACGGCGTGTACTTGACTGCATTGCTCAGAAGGTTTAAGAGCAGCTGTGTGATCCTCGTCTCATCACAGTAAACTTCCGGCATCAGGACTCTGGAGGTATCCACGGTGAATCTGAGTCCTTTGTTTGTGATCTGTGTCTGCAGGATCTTCTGTACATTTCCGGCAATGCTCCGCAGGTCACACCTGTCCTCGCTGATCGTGATCCTTCCGCTCTCGATCCTGCTCATGTCGAGGACGTTATTGATAAGGCTCAGCAGATGATTGCTGGAAGTGCGGATCTTATCGAGCGAGTCCTTTACTTTTTCCGTATTATTGAGATTTGCGGAAGCGATGTTGGTAAATCCGATGATCGCGTTCATCGGCGTTCTGATGTCGTGGGACATGTTGGTGAGGAACGTGCTCTTGGCGGAATCCGCGCTCCTTGCACGCTCGAGCGCGCCTTCAAACAGTTTCCTCTGCTGCATTTCCCTGCTCATCTCATCCTGAATGCAGGAGACACCGACAAAAGCTTTAAGGCCTCCTTCCGCAGGTATCATTCTCATCCTGAAATATTCAGGGCCTTTGCTCGTGATCGCCCTGAATACGATACTTAAGGATTCATCGCTCTTTAGTCTGTTCTTGAGGCTCTCCAGGCTGATGGCGCCCACGAACAGCTCGTAATCATAGGGGTATACGCAGTGGTCAGCGACGTCGATCATCGTGACCGAAAATCTATCCTTCAGCCAGCCTGACAGGCTTCGGGTAAACCTGGCTGATATTTTAAAGATCTCATAGGAGTCATTGCGCAGATCCAGCATCAGGGCCAGCTCATATTCCCTTAAAAGCGCGTCGAGGATCACTTTCTGTCTGTCCGACAGGCCTTTTCCCGTGTCGGCCTCTCCTTCGCTTTTCTGAAGGCCTTGACTCATTTTTACACTCATCTGTTTTTTGCCTCTTTCCTGGTTTTGTGTCCGAACATTCCTAAACTTCTTCTTATGATACCATCACAGGGGCAAAAATCTCAATATCGCATGAAATTTCCTGTTCTAAATTCTCCGGAACATGCTATAATAGCAAACACAGTGCATTTTTGTATACAATGATTCAATATGGTCATTCGATGCGGTGTATTTGCTATAATGGATTTCATTTGACGATCAATAAGGAGATTTAACATGTACAACAACAAGGATTTCCACGACGACAATATTCTCGCCAGATTCTTCGGAAGATCCTCGAACTATACATATATTGCCAATCCGCTTTTTAAGGAATTCAATGTCAAAAAAGGTCTGCGCAACGAGGACGGCACCGGTGTACGGATCGGCCTCACAAAGGTCTGCGACGTTATCGGTTACACCAATGACGCTGAGGGCAATGTCATTCCCTGTGAAGGAGACCTCATTTACCGCGGATACAGCATCAAGGACCTCCTTGCGAACCGCTACAAACACTACGGCTTTGAAGAGACCGTTTTCCTTCTTCTCTTCGGATATCTGCCGGACCGCACTGAATTCAACAATTTCAGGAAGTGCCTCTCGGACCGCTACGATCTGCCGATGGACTTTCTGACAAACGAGATTTTAAGGAATCCTTCGAGGAACCTTATGAACAAGCTGCAGTCCTGCACGATCTCGCTGTACAATTACGCGCAGGATCCCGATGCGCAGGACACCTACCAGACGCTCCTTAAGGGGATCGATCTTGTGGCGAAGTTCCCCTCCATTGGATGCTATTCGTATTTTGCCAAGATGCATCATTTTTACAGGCAGTCCCTGATCATCCACTATCCGAGGCCGGAATACTCCATCGCGGAGAACATCCTGTACATGCTTAGGAGCGACGGAAAATTTACGGAGCACGAGGCTTCCGTGCTGGACGCACTCCTCATGATCCATGCCGAGCACGGCGGCGGTAACAACTCCACATTCACGAACGTTGTCATGGGTTCTACGGGAACAGACCTGTATTCAGCGATCTGCGGTTCCATCGGATCCCTTAAGGGCCCCAAGCACGGAGGCGCAAATATCAGCGTCAGCAAGATGATGCAGCAGATCATCGCGGACACCCGTTATTCCTGTGACGAAAAGCTCATCAGAAGCATCGTGGAGAGTATCCTGGATAAGGATTACTTTGATAATTCCGGACTGGTCTATGGCTTTGGCCATGCCGTTTATACGCTCACAGATCCCCGCTGCGAGCTTCTCCGTTCTCTCTGCAAGACACTCGCAGAGGAACAGGGATGTCCCGAGCGGTACACGTTCTATGAGACATTTGAAAAGATGGTCAAGCAGATCGTATACGAGAGGATCCAGAAGCCGATCTGTGCGAATGTCGACTATTATTCCGGATTTGCCTATACAATGCTCGGCATCCCGGAAGACCTGTTCACTCCTCTGTTCGCCATCTCGCGCATTGCCGGATGGGTCGCTCACAACGTGGAGAACAAGATGTACGACGGCAAGATCATGCGGCCCGCCACGAAGTATATCGGTGAGCATCGCAAGTATGTGCCTCTCAAGAAACGATGATCACAAAACGATGATCACAAAACGGTGACCACAGACACAGTAAAAAAAGTGAGACAAAGAGTTCCTTTGTCTCACTTTTTTATGCCTTATACAATGATCATTCCCTGCCGCTCCAGCAATATGTGCAGAGGTTACAGGGCTCGATCCCTACCGCTTCGATCATGTCGTCGAGACGATGATAGTGAAGGGATGTGAAATTCAGTTCCTTGCGTATTGCTTCCAACATCGCCTGGTACTGGTCGGAATCGGGATCCGTATACTTTTCAAGCATACTGTCTGTAAAATCAGATGTTCCCTCGAGGCACTTCATCTTCCTTCTCGTGATCAGTTCATCCTCAGAATCGGATCTCGAAAAATTCAGATATTTGCAGCCAAATACCAGGGGTGGACAGGCAGGGCGGATATGAACTTCTTTCGCGCCGCTCTTGTAAAGGTATTCTGTCGTCTCGCGAAGCTGCGTGCCGCGCACGATAGAGTCGTCGATCAGAAGGAGCTTTTTCCCGCCGATCAGCGCGTGGATCGGGATCAGTTTCATCTTCGCGATGAGGTCCCTTCTGCTCTGATGTGTCGGCATAAAGGACCTGGGCCATGTGGGCGTATACTTCACAAACGGCCTCGCAAAAGGAACGCTGGATGTATTCGCGTATCCGACCGCATGAGCGACCCCGGAGTCCGGAACGCCTGCGACACAATCCGGTTGGATATCGCCGCGCCGCATATCTCTCTCCGCGAGTTTCCTGCCACAGCCATATCTCATATCTTCCACGTTTACCCCCTCATAGGAGGACGCCGGGAATCCGTAATAGATCCAAAGGAACGTGCAGATCCGCATTTTCTTCCTGGCAGGGACCAGCACTTCATAGCCCTCGGGTTCGATAAAGACCACTTCTCCCGGGCCGAGTTCCTTTTCAGGCAGATAACCGAGATTCAGATAAGAAAAACTTTCAAAGCAGATGCAATACCCTGTGCTTTTCCTTCCGATGACTGCGGGAGTCCTTCCCAGCTTATCCCTGGAAGCATAGATCCCGCGGGGCGTCATAATAAGGAACGTCATCGATCCTTCGATCATATCCTGCGCATACAGGATCCCTTCCACAATATTGCTCTTCTGGTTGATCAGTGAAGCCACCATCTCTGTCGGGTTGATGTCGCCGCCGCTCATCTCAAGGAAATGCGAGTGCGTTCCGCCAAAGAGCATGTCAGTCAGTTCTTTTATATTATTGATCTTTCCTACTGTTGTGATCGCGTATGTGCCGTGATGCGAGCGCACGATCAGAGGCTGGGGCTCGTAATCGCTGATACAGCCGATTCCGAGATTTCCCTTCATCTTCTCCAGATCCTTTTCGAACTTGGGTCTGAAATTGGAGCTCTCAATATTATGGATCGCCCTGTCGAATCCTTTTTCGGAATCATAGACCGCCATTCCGGCGCGCCTCGTTCCAAGGTGCGAGTGATAATCCGTTCCGTAAAAAAGATCAAAAACAACATCTTCGCGCAGTGCAGCGCCAAAAAAACCACCCATGAAGCCTCCTAATACTCAGTTCCACGTAAATCAACCAGCATTTCATGCTTATCATAGCATTCGCCAACGCATTTTGAAACTTGTGGAATCCACTAAATATCAGAGCCATCAGAGATGGTTTTGGTCAAAATAGACAAATATGATGTGTCCCTTTTGTCTATTCTATGAATTGATCTGTTGAATATACAATCAGAATATGGAATCCTGTCACTTGACAGGAAGCAGGAAGTCCAAAATATCGCGGTATACGGTCTCTCTCTCCGTTTCATTGAGGATCTCGTGCCTCATATGGGGATAGAGCTTAAGTCTTGTATCCGCGATCCCAAGGCTCCTGTACTTGTCATAGAGCCATGAGGGTCCCTTACCCATGCGTCCTACGGGATCATCCTCTCCCGCAATGATGAACACCTTTTCCTTCTTGGAGATCCGGGCCATCTCTTTTTTGCCCCAGATCGCGGAGAGCCCCCCAAGGAACTCTTTCCAGAAGCCGCCCGTATTCCAGTGTCCGCACCACGGATCGTTGATATACGCCTGCACATTCTCCTCGTTGTAAGAGAGCCAGTCATACTCTGTCTTCCGGTCCTTTACAGCCTTGGCGAAGTTTCCCATTCCCATGCTCTGCAGGGTCCGGTTTTCTTTATACCAGTTGCGGTCGTGCACGATATTCCTGGCGAGCGTATACCCGGCCTTCATGAGCTTTTCCTGCCCGCCGTTCGTGCCGCACAGGATAATGCCGCTTGTTGCCTCCGGATAGGTCTCAAGGAAAGACTGGACCATGAAGGATCCCATGGAATGCCCCATCAGAAAAGTAGGAAGTCCGTTCTGTGCCGCGAGCTGTGTCATGCGGTAGATCGCCTCCACGTTCTTTTTGAACGCCCCCTCCGGCCACCGCTCCTGCATGTCAACAGAATGCGCGTTACGCCCCTGCCCGAAAGCGTCCAGGCACCAGACATTCACGCCTTTGCCGTTCATCCATTCCGCAAAAGGAGCGTAACGGAGCGCGTACTCGTTCATACCGGTAATGATCGTGAGGTTCACACGCGCATCCTGCGCCGGCCAGTGCCAGCCCTTAAGGACTTCACCGCTCGCGATCCTGACTTCAAACTTTTCCGCCATTTTAACCCTCTGATCTTATTCTTTTGATCTTATTCTTCGGATCTTATTCTTCAGATCTTATTCTTCAGCGACGGGCATCTCTTCGCTCATCGCTTCGTTAGCGACTTCGACGAGCGCGGACGCGGCCGCCTGTCTCTCTTCCTCAGCCTGCTTTGCTTCTTCTTCGGCGGCGGCCTTCTCCGCCTGTATCTTCGCGGCTTTCTCCGCCTTTACGGTCTTGCGGCAGTCACCGCAGATCGTGGGGATATGCTCCCAGCTCTTGTTGATCCGGAAAGTCTTTCCGCATTTCGCGCAGACGCGGTCTTCCCAGTTGAGCTTATCTTTGTCAAAACAGTCTTTGCAGAGGTTGGGAATATGCTTCCACTCCACATTGTAGCGGATCGGAACTCCACAGATCCGGCACGGCTTCTCTTTCCACTTCGCCTGTTCCTTAGCGTTCTCTGTCTTGAGGAATTCAAGTCTCGCGTTAAAACTGTCCCATGCTTCCTGTACCTTGTCCCTGAGGATCTTCTGGCTGTCGAGCGCCTTGTTGAAAGCCGCACGCGCTTCGTCAAGTTCGGTGAAACATGTTTTCTTCGACTCGTAGATCTCAGTAAGCTTTTCCTGCATGGACTGCGCCGCCTCGCGATGCCCGTCTGCCGCGTTGCGGTCTCCGCCGGCTCGCTCGCTGCGCATTGCGTTGTACTCCGAATCGATTCCCTTTTTCAGTTCGGCGATCTTGGCGTTGAATGTCTGGATCATACTTCCTGTCTGATTCAGGCGTGCCTTTGTCTCATCTGTGGTCTTTTTTGCTGCTGCGTAAGCTGATCTTGCACTGCTGAGCGCTTCGCCCAGTCGCGATAACTCTGGATCTTTACCAGACATTTCCCTAAACCTCCTGTAACCTGTTGTCATTACCTTTTTCTTATGGATTCCCGTGTCCCTTACGGCCCAAAGAACCGCCCGGAAACACTTGTCCTTACGGACTCCCACTTTTCTATTATATTTTCGTATTTGGTAAGTGTAAACAAAAATTTAACAAAACAGCCATCTAAAGGCAAAGAATTACCCAAAGCTTCCTCACAGATCCTGTTTACAGGCTTCTGAGTATTGTCTCTATTTTGTCAGCGCCTTTTTCATCCAGCCTTAAGATCAGCGTTACTTCGCCGGTCCTCTCATTGACTGACTGGTGAAGGGGAGGAAGGAGCTCTGATCCGACGGCCATGTACAGAAGCTGGCATACAGTATTCTCCGATTCCGTCCACTGGATCTTCTCCCCATATGCAGTTCTTCTCGTCCGGATCCTGTCCACGGGATAAGTGACCGGATAGGTCCTCTGGTTTCTGTTCTCTCCCCGCAGGTGGAACATCTCAAGCTGTCCCAGCATAAAGCGCAGGATCTCGCCGACCTGCTCGCCGAAGATCCGCTCCGAACTGAGCGCGACATCCCTGAAACTGAGTCCAACCGGTTTTTCGTTGCCGAGCAGACGCACAACAGTCGTCCCGTCGTCTCCCGGTTTCACCGTACCGGAGTTCTCTCTGCCCGTGATACAATAGCGGAACAGTTTTCTCACGTTCTGTTCGGTGAGTTCCCAGTGGTTCTTTTTCTGCTTCTCGAGATAGTCGTCGAATACTTTTGAGTAGGTTCCCCAGTTTTCCTCCGCAGTTTCCCTGCCTTCTCCGCTTCTTCCATACTCTTTCACGGAGCCGGCAATGAGTTCCTCGATGTATCCTGTCCTCTGCTTATCATCGTGACTGATCCT
This sequence comes from uncultured Lachnospiraceae bacterium, assembly GCA_902768735.1. GTDB lineage: Bacteria > Bacillota > Clostridia > Lachnospirales > Lachnospiraceae > CAG-791. The sequence goes on from CACXMK010000001.1 coordinate 35,558, forward strand.
TCCGAGGATCATGTCGACTCTCTTCCTGATCCCGTCGTTGGGATAGAAGATCACATTCTTGAAGACGACAGCAAAGCGAAGGGCGCTGTCCGGTTCCATGCCGGAAACCGCCGCCAGAAACAGAAGGAAACGCTCACACTGCAGCTGGTTCATATTGCGCAGATAGCGGCAAGGGTGATCCAGGAAGTCCTCGTCCTCCATGATCCTGTCATAGGCCTTGAATTCCTGTTCATAGCCCTCGGTCGTCTTCTCGCCTTTGATCTTTAACAGCTCTGTGAAATACTCTTTCCGGCGCATGACCGAATTGCTTCTTAAACCGCCGTAGTTAAATTTCCAGGAGACCGCGGACTTCTCAAAGAAATCCCTCAGTGCGGCGATCTCCTCCGAGTCTCCGGCCGCCCGCCATCCGCCGACCCTGTGCATCAGTTGACGTGCGCCGTCGTTGAACGGATTCTCCAGCCAGGTCAGGGCTGCCTGTGCGAACACGGCCGCGTCGTGCTCGTCTTTGCCGTTGAGCGCGCCACAGAAATCAACGAACCTCTCCTGCTCGTTCCGGTCCATACCACGAAGGATCCCGATCGGATCTTCAATAAACTCGTTATCCTCGAAGATGTCCGCGAAAGGCTTCAAGTCATCGGGGATGACGTTCTCCGCGATCACGTGGCTGTAAGCTTCCTCAAACAGGGCCCAGTCTGCTTTGACAAGATTCCTGCATTTCTTATAGTTGTATCTCCAAGTAGAGACAAGGCTCCAAATATCCTGCTCAATGCAGTAGGCTCGTTCTCCGTCGGTCTCATTGTCCCATTCAAAAAAGGCGTCCATCTGCGTCGAGTTCTCTCCGGCGGGATCTCCAAGCCATCTTGTGACAAGAAATGCGGCAAGAGAGGCGTTTTCAGGGGTATTCCGGCAGGCGTTCAGCATCGTGAGGAAATGGATACACTGCTCCCTTGTCAGCTGTTCCTTAAGATACTTGAGAGGTTCGCTCTGGAAATCCGGGACATTCAGCACCGCCTCATCCGAATAAAGCTCCGGTACGACAGGCTCCTGCCCATCCCAGGGAAGATCCCTGAAGTATTCGCTGTATTCCTCCCAGTTTTCTTCCACAGCCCTTCTGGCGCCGCTGAGGTTCGTGTGCCAGATATAAGCTGCTTTTCTTAAAAACTCGTTGACATAAGCCCTTCTCTTTACGTCATCCTGAAAGTCGTTGCTGTTCATGTCCATATGGACCATCAGTGTGAGCGTCTGGATCTCTGGATCCTCCGGATATTTAATGTACGTGTTGAGAAGATTCCCGAAATCCCTGACAAATTCCCTGCAGCTCTTCTCTCCCCTCACGGAAACGGAAGTGCCGGTCGCTTTTTCATACTCATAGATCGTCTCTGCCAAAAGAGCGATGAAGCGGAGTCTCTCTTCCTCGCTGACCGAAAGAAGGTAGTTCACGGGATTTTTCCTGTATTTCCTGTCCCCTAGTTTTCTGTCATAGAGGACAAGTTCTTCTGCGATCTCCTCCTGTGCGCGCACCGCTGAGATCCATCGTGCCCTGTAAACCGCTGCCGCCTCCTGCCACTCTCTCCGGCACAGGAGCTGGTTTTCCCTAAAGAACTGCCCGGTCACCCGGTATCTGTCGTTTAAGAAATCCGTCACTTCCTGCATGGAGCGGAAGTTCTGGCCGGAAAGCCAGGTGTTGAGCATGCGTACGGAAAGGTCCGAACGCCGGACCAGATATTCGTTCACGGCAAGGATATAGTCCGTCTCGAAATATTCCTCTGAACCGTTTTCGATCGCGATCAGAGCTTCCAGAAAGACCAGAAGCCAGAGCCTGTCCCTCATCGGCATCCTGCTCAGGAAAAAGGTCGGAGAGTCCATAAACTCTTCGCCGCTTTTGGAAGCGCCGGAGAGCACCGCGAAACACCTCTTCTCCGTTTGTTTTAAATGAAGATCATCCATATTCAGCGGATTCCTTTCAGATTCTATGGATTCAGGTTCAATGGATTCAGATTCAATGGATTCAGATTCAATGGATCTCGTTCAGATCATACGGCGTCAGCTGGTAGACATAGTAATTGAGCCAGTTGCTGTACAGCAGGTAGCTGTGAGCGCGCCACTCCAAAAGGGGCTTTTTCGAAGGATCGTTATCCGGGAAATAGTTGACCGGAAGCGCCGTATCCAGGCCCTTTTTCGCATCCCTCACATATTCGTCCCTGAGCGTATTGCGGTCATATTCAGCGTGTCCCATGATAAAGACCTTCCTTCCGTCCTGCGACATACACAGCAGAACGCCCGCCTCCTCGGACTCGGCAAGGATCCGAAGGTACTTGCACGCGTGGATCGCTTTCGCGGGGACTTCCGTATAGCGGCTGTGGGGGATCAGGAAATAGTCGTCGAATCCCCTCACGAGGGGCTCTTTTCTGTGCCGCACTTTATGGGAATAGACGCCGAACAGCTTCTCGCCCAGCTCTCTTTTTTTGAGTCCGTAGTGGTAATACAGGCCTGCCTGCGCCCCCCAGCAGATGTGGAAAGTGCTAAAGACATTGGTCTTGCTCCAGGCGAACACATCGCAGAGTTCCTGCCAGTAATCCACTTCTTCATACTCCATCTTTTCGACGGGAGCGCCTGTGATGATCAGTCCGTCAAATCTCTGGGACTTGAGCTCTTCAAAGGTATAGTAGAACTTCTGCAGATGGGAGACCGGCGTATTCAGAGACTGATGGGAGCTCATTCTCATAAACGTGATATCGATCTGAAGGGGGGTGTTGGAAAGCATCCTCAGAAGCTGGAGCTCTGTCTCCTCCTTCTTGGGCATCAGGTTCAGAATACAGAGCTGAAGGGGGCGAATATCCTGATGGATCGCGCGGTTCTCGTCAACGACGAACAGATTTTCATTCTCCAGGATCTCCTTGACCGGCAGGTCGTTCTGTATTTTGATGGGCATGCTTACACCTCCGTAATATCATTGTGTCTTGTTGATCATTTTGAGAAACTCGTCTTCCGAGAGGATCGGGATCCCGAGTTCCCTGGCTTTTTTATTCTTCGACGATGCCGATGTCACATCGTTATTGATCAGATAATCTGTCTTTGCAGATACGCTTCCCGCAGCTTTCCCGCCGAGGCGAAGGATCACCGCCTTGAGCGCGTCCCTGTTTTCAAAGTGATCGACTTTGCCGGTGATGACAAAAGTCTTTCCCGCAAGGATCTGCGGCTCATCCGCCGTGTTTTCTTTCTGAAGGCGCAGCTCTGAAAGCAGCGCGTCAAACGCTGACGAGAGGCGTTCGTCGTCAAAATAGCGCTTGATACTCTCAGCCAGGACCGGTCCGATCCCTTCCACCATTGACAGTTCTTCCGTGTCCGCGGACCTGATCTTTTCCGGATCGTCACCAAAATGCGAACAGAGGATCCTGGCGCCGGCGCTTCCGATCCCGGGGATCCCTACCGCTCCGAGCACTCGCTGAAGTGTCGTATCCCTCGACCTTTCGACCGCATCGAGAAGCCGGTCACAGGACTTCTTTCCCATTCCCTCCATCTGCTCGATCACATCCCTGTGCTCAGCCAGGTGATAAATATCTGCGAATTCATGGATCAGTCCCGCAGCGATCAGTTTTTCCAAAGTCATCTCCGAAAGTCCGTCGATGTTCATTGCGCTTCTGCTGACAAAGAGGGAAAACGCCTTGATCTTTTTCGCGGCACAGTCGGGATTGGTACACATAAGGACTTCCGTGTCATTGTCCCGACGGATCTGTGTTCTCTTACCGCATACAGGACATTCCGCCGGAATCTCCAAGGTCCCCGAACCCGTCAGGTTCTCCGCGATCTGCGGAATGATCATATTTGCCTTGTAGACGGTGATCCTGTCTCCGATGCCGAGCCGGAGCTGTTTCACAATACTGATGTTGTGTACGGAGGCACGCTTAACAGTCGTTCCTTCGAGCTCCACAGGCGCAAATACCGCTACGGGATTGATAAGACCCGTGCGGCTCGCGCTCCACTCCACTTCTGTGAGCGTCGTCTCACGCATCTCGTCAGCCCACTTAAACGCGATCGCGTTTCTCGGAAACTTCGCTGTCATTCCGAGGGATTCCCCGTATGCTATATCGTCGAGCGTGAGCACAAGTCCGTCTGAGGGGATATCGTTCCCGGCGATCCTCTTTTCGAACTCGCCGACCTTTTCCGCCACATTTTCCGGAGTCACGCGGACATATTCCACCGTCTCGAATCCAAGATCCTTTAAGAACTCCATCTCGCGCTGACGGGAATTGTCAAAGTCCCCGCTTCCCGCCTGTACGAGTGAAAACGCATAGAATCGTACTCTCCGCTTCGCGGTGATCCTGTTGTTCAGCTGTCTGACGCTTCCGCTGCAGAGGTTTCTCGGGTTCTTGTATCTGGCAAAAGAGAGGTCGCCGGATGCCGCCGCTTCCGCTTCAAGTTCTTCGTTGATCTGTTCAAAATCCGAATAGCGGATCACGGCCTCTCCACGCAGAACGATCGTCTCTGCCGATGGGATCCTGACCGGAAGGTTCTTAAAGACCTTCGCATTTTCCGTGATCACTTCCCCGACTTCACCGTTTCCCCTGGTCACGGCCTTTACGAGAGTCCCGCCCTCGTAGGTGAGCACGACTGTGAGGCCGTCCAGTTTCCAGGACAAAAGTCCGTCATGTCCCGCGAGCCAGTCGGCCAGCGCGTCTCTATCCTTTGTTTTATCAAGAGAGAGCATGGGCTTTTCGTGCCGCTCCTTTGGCAGTTCATCGGCAGCCGTATACCCGACATGGACCGTGGGAGATCCGGCCAGCACGATCCCGGTCCTGGTCTCGAGATCCTTGAGTTCATCGTACAGCCTGTCATATTCCAGGTTGCTCATGATCTCGGTATCCTCGTTGTAATAAGCCTCGGAGGCGCGGTTAAGAAGCCCCGTAAGTTCCACGATACGACGGTATTCTTCTGTCCCATTCTCTATCTTCATGCTGCTAAAGGCCTCCATTATTCTCTTCCGCATCCGGCAGTCATGTACAGCTCATCCAACTCCCTGCCGCTGATCCTTCTCTGCTCTCCCGGCTTCATCGGCCCGAGTTCTATGTTCAGAACGCGCACCCTTTTGAGTCTTTTGACCTCGTTCCCGACCGCGCCGCACATTTTCCTGATCTGCCGGTTAAGACCTTGCGTGAGGATGATCCTGAAGGTGTACTCCCCAAGGCGCTCCACGATGCAAGGGCGTGTGACAGCGTCGGGATCCTTGATCCGAACCCCTTTCCTGAGCCGCTCAAGATCGGCATCCGCAATCTTTTTCTTTACGCGGACGATGTATTCCTTCTCGTGCCCGTTGGCGCCTCTCATCATCGCGTCGATCAGGGCTCCATCGTTTGTCATTAAGAGAAGCCCCTCCGAATCCTTGTCGAGACGCCCCGCGTATGTGAGCCTTACCGGGTAGGAAAAAGCCTCTTTCAGCGTTCTTTCCGCATGCGGATCCCTCTCCGTGCACGTCACGCCGACCGGCTTGTAATACGCAACGACGATCTTTGTCTGCGGGCCTGTCAGCCGTTTGCCGCCGATCGTCACTTCTTCCGTTCCAACAACGCGCATACCGGGGGCGGCGGTACGGCCGTCTACAAGGACGCTGCCCGCTTCGATCAGGCGGTCCGCCTCTCTGCGCGAACAGATCCCGCAGGAAGCGATAAACTGGTTCAGGCGCATTCCTTTTTTGTCGCTGTTTTTAAGATCCCTGTCCTTCAGCATCTAAACTCTCTTTGCACGCGCCGCCTGTTGTACGGCGCATTCTTTCATTAACTGTATACTTCCGCGATCTTCTGCGCCGCGCCGCTCTTCACAACGCACTCGCTGTGTTCTTTTAAATAAGCGAGCGTTTTCCCGCTGCAGGTGACCATCCTTCCGAACTCGTTGACGCTCAGTACAATACTGTCATATTGTTCATCCGCATCAGGCCCCTTTTCAAGGATCAGGTAATAGACACCCGCGTTTTTGTCAAAATAGACCGCGCTCCGGATTCCCTTCTCAGTGGCAAGGATACGGCAGCACTGCGACATTTCAAGGAGCGTTTCAAATACAAACAGACTGGTGCCTTCCGGCATTCCTGCCCGGCGATCTGAATCCGGAGAACCTTTCGATTTCATATCTCTGTGCGACGCGCCGTCATCTGCGTCTTTAGGATCGGTCTTCTTCGCCCTGCTGATCCTGGCCGTTTCAGCCGGATCCTGGGAGATCGTAAGACTCACGGACTGATCCGGCAGTATGGACAGCCTCATCGACGTATACTCGTTCTTTATATTGAGATTCACGGATCTGGCTGCCTTGACGATGATAGCCTTGATGAACTCCACCGCGTTCTTCTTGCGGTCAAAAAGATCATCGAGGTCGATCCCGTGCTTTTTCAGGTCGTCCTGCGTAATGATGCAGTTAATCGTATTGTCATTGATTTTTCTGAACTTCAATGTATTCCTCCGTCTCAGAACCTGTTATTCCTCTGACATATCATTATACAACACAGACTTCACGTAAGCAAATGCACAACATCACAACGAAAATGAGCCAGGGGGAATGTCCCCCTGACTCACTCGTTTTGCAAAATACCGATAATCTGCCGGATTACTTCGCCGCTGCGCCTGCCTGCGCCATAACTTCCTCAGCGAAATTGTCCTGTCTCTTCTCGATGCCTTCGCCGGTCTCGAAGCGGACGAACTCCTTGATCTTGATCTTTGTGCCGTTGGCCTTGCCTACCTGGTCGAGATACTGACCTACGGTCTGCTTGCCGTCTTCAGCGCGGACATAGATCTGGTCGAGGAGGCAGATCTCCTTGAACTGCTTGTTCAGTCTGCCGATGAGCATCTTCTCGATGATGTTCTGAGCTTTTCTCTTGTTCTCGGGAAGCTTATTGTTCTCCTCGATCGCCTGTGCAAGAAGGATCTCTTTCTCGTGTTCTTTGTAATCATCCGGAATATCCGCTGCGCTGATATACTTGGGGCTCATCGCTGCGATCTGCATTGCGACGTTAGTCAGAGCGGTCTTGATATCGTCATTGACAACAGCTGTCTCTGCATCGACGAGAACGCCGATCCTTCCGTGACCGTGAAGGTATGTGACGACACAGCCTTCCGTCTCTTCGAGGGCCTTGAATCTGCGGATGCTGAGCTTCTCGCTGATCACAGCGATCATATCTACCAGAGCGTCCTTAACAGTCTTGGCGGTATCCTCGATCCATGCTTCCTCAAGGAAAGCGTCGATGTCTGCAGCTGCCGTATTCAGAGCCTGCTGCGCGACCTTCGCGACATATGTGCGGAACTTCTCGTTCTGAGCTACGAAATCGGTCTCGGAGTTGACTTCCACAACCGCTGCCTTTGTATCGTTTTCCTGTGCGATCAGGCAGATGCCTTCCGCCGCGATCCTGCTGGCTTTCTTCTCAGCCTTTGCCTGGCCTTTCTTTCTGAGGTACTCGATCGCCGCATCCATATCGCCGTTGGTCTCGGTCAGGGCCTTCTTGCAGTCCATCATGCCGGAACCGGTAACATCTCTCAACTGTTTGACTTGTGCTGCTGTAATTGCCATATTGATTTCTCCTCTACTTACGAATTCTATTTCCAATCCGTCCCGATCAAAATGTTTCGATCAAAATGTTTCGATCAAAGGGTCCCTTCCTGCTCCTGCTCGGCTTCGCTCTCAGCGGATTCCTTAGCCAGGGCTTCCTGCTCGGAAGTATCAACATTCTCTTCGCCCTGTCTTGCTTCGATGACAGCGTCGGCCATCTTGCTGCAAAGGAGCTTGACTGCGCGGATCGCGTCGTCATTTCCGGGAATGATGTAATCAAGTTCTTCAGGATCGCAGTTCGTGTCGCCGATACCGATCAGGGTGATGCCAAGAGCATGAGCCTCAGCTACGCAGATTCTTTCCTTCTTGGGGTCGATAACGAAGATCGCGTCCGGAATGTGAGTCATTTCCTTGATGCCGCCGAGGTTCTTCTCGAGCTTCTCCCACTCCTTGTTGAGCTTAGCGACTTCCTTCTTGGGAAGCACGTCGAATGTGCCGTCCTGAGACATCTCTTCGATCTTCTTAAGGCGCTCGATTCTGCCCTGGATGGTCTTGAAGTTGGTCAGCATGCCGCCGAGCCATCTCTCGTTGACATAGTACATACCGCAGCGCTCAGCCTCTGTCTTGACAGCGTCCTGCGCCTGCTTCTTCGTGCCGACGAAGAGGAGGGTGCCGCCCTGCTCAGCGATCTCGAATACGGCCCTGTAAGCCTCGTCTACCTTGACGACGGACTTCTGAAGGTCGATGATATGGATCCCGTTTCTCTCTGTGAAAATATAGGGAGCCATCTTGGGGTTCCAGCGCCTTGTCTGGTGACCGAAGTGTACGCCTGCTTCCAGCAGCTGCTTCATTGATACAACACTCATTTCTTTTCCTCCGTGTTTGTTTAACTTCCGCATTTCCGTATGCAGTGTGAGAGGTCTGCTACCACCCTGCCGGGTCGAGCCCGGGTAGAGCACCGGTATCTGCCGAAAATGCGTGCTTACTATTACGCAACATTAGAATATTATCACAAACAAAAAGCCCGCACAAGAGTTTCTTTTCGAAATTCCGTACGAACTTTCCGGTGTTTTATGAGTATTACGGTTACTTGATGTGTATTCCGGGTACTTTATGAGTATTCCGGCTCCACCTGTTTCTTCAGCCCTTTGAGTTCTCCGTAGATCGCGTCGTTAAGGACTTTGATATACGTTCCCTTCATGCCGGAGGAACGGGATTCGATCACACCTGCTGATTCAAACTTTCTGAGCGCGTTCACAACGACGCTTCTCGTGATCCCTGCTTTGTCTGCGATCTTGCTGGCGACAAGGATGCCTTCGACGCCGCCAAGTTCCTCAAAAATATGGATGATCGCGTGCATCTCTGTATAACTGAGCGTATTGATTGCGGACTTCACAACGTTGATCTTGCGGCTCTCCTCCGCTGTCTCTTCGGAGACGGCGCGGAGCATTTCCAGCCCGACGACCGTGGTTCCATATTCGCACAGGATAATGTCGTCGATCTCGTAATAGGAACTGTCCCTGTAAAGAAAGACCGTTCCGAGACGCTCTCCCGCGATCTCGATCGGGGCAATGATACCGACATTTCTGCAATCCTGGTCCCTGACAAATCCCAGCGTACCGAGACTGACGTTCTCATTCGTGGAGAGGACGCCGAGGAATCTCTCGTTGAGGGCGGGATCGATAAACGTCCCGACCTTGTCAGTGATCAGGTCGGTGAGCAGCGGGATGCTGTCGAACTCTCCGAAACCGAGCACCTTTCCCTTTTTACTGATCACGAGAACGTTGGACTGCAGCACATCGCTCATCACTCTGCAGATATCGTTAAAGACAACTTTCCCCGTGTCATTGTTGTGAAGCAGTTTTTCTATTTTCCGCGTGTTATCCAGCAGTTTTACATTGCCGATCGTCTGAGACCTGTTCAAAATTCCACCTGGCCTTTCCTATCTAACTTCTTTTGATCAGCTTTTTTGATCATTTATTTTATGAATCGATTTATAGTAACCAATTAATAGTCACCAATAGATACCAAACAATTCCTATATTGATGATTTCTCTTATTGATAATTTCTCTTATTGATAATTTCTCTTATTGATGATTTCTCTGATTGATTAGTTCTCTTCCGGCTTGTTTTCCACGTATCCGCAGTCTCTGTTTTCGCAGACCAGCCTGTTTCCCTTTTCCAGCATCATTGAACCGCATTCGGGGCACTTCTTCGCGGAGGGTTTCTGCCAGCTCATAAAGTCACACTCGGGGTTGCCCATACAGCCGTAGTACTTGCGTCCCTTCTTCGTCTTTTTGACGACTATTTCTTTGCCGCATTTGGGACAGAGGACGCCGATCTTTTCATAGTAGGGCTTTGTATTGTGACACTGCGGAAAACCGGGACACGCGAGGAATTTTCCGTGGGGACCGTATTTGATCACCATTTTTCTTCCGCAGTTCTCGCAGACTTCGTCAGTCTCTTCGTCGGCGATCTTCACCTTCTCGAGATCTTTTTCCGCCTGTTTCACAGCTTCATCGAGATCCGGATAGAAATTCTCGATGACAGTCTTCCATTTGACCGTGCCTTCCGCCACGCCGTCCAGAAGGCCTTCCATCTGCGCCGTGAACGTCGGATCCACGATCGACGGGAAAGCGCGCTTCATCATGGAATTGACCACTTCGCCCATTTCCGTCATATACAGGTTTTTGTCTTCTTTGACGATATAATGCCTTGCGAGGATCGTAGTGATCGTAGGCGCATAGGTGCTCGGCCTGCCGATTCCCTGTTCCTCAAGCGCCTTTACAAGAGAAGCCTCGGTGTAGTGCGGTGCAGGCTGTGTAAAGTGCTGCTTTGGATCGTACCCAAGGAGCGTGAGTCTCATATCTTTCCCGAGCTTGACCGGGAGCTTGTCTCCCTTCTCCTCGTTCTCTTCCTGCTCATATACACACTGATAGCCGTCAAAGAGTTTCCTTGAAGCGGATACCGTAAAAAGACAGTCCTTCGCCGTGATCCTGACCTGCGTGGTCTCGAACCTCGCCGGGCTCATCCTGCTTGCCAGGAAACGCTTCCAGATCAACTGATACAGACGGTACTGGTCCCTTGCAAGCGAATCCTTAACCGCAGTGGGAAGAATGCTCAAGTCCGTAGGACGGATCGCCTCGTGCGCGTCCTGGATCTTTCCTTCGCTTTTTCCGTTCTTCTCCTGTGCGATCAGGTATTCTTCGCCGTAGTTTTCGCGGATATACTCAGCAGCAGCCGCCTGCGCCTCTTCCGAGACACGGACGCTGTCCGTTCTCAGATAGGTGATCAATGCAACCGTGCCGCTTCCCTTGATCTCAACGCCTTCATAGAGCTGCTGCGCGATCCGCATCGTTTTCTGCGTCGAAAAGTTCAGCGCCTTGCTCGCCTCCTGCTGGAGCGTGGAAGTCGTGAACGGCAGAGGAGATTTCCTTGCCCTCTCTGCTTTTTTGACATCGGACACGATAAAGGCCGCATCTCCGATCTCATTTTTGATCGCGTCAACCTGCTCTTCCTTCTCAGGTATATCTTTCGCGATCTTCCCGTCACTGCTGATCCGTCCGCAGTAATGGGCTGTAAAAGGCCTTGTCTGTCCTTCCGCAGTAAGCTGCGCGTCCAGCGTCCAGTATTCCTGCGGAATAAAGGCGCTGATCTCATCCTCCCTGTCGCCGATCATCTTAAGAGCAGCGGACTGGACTCTCCCGGCAGAGAGGCCGCGCTTGACTTTCTCCCACAGAAGCGGGGAGATCCTGTAACCCACAACCCTGTCGAGGATCCTTCTCGTCTGCTGCGCGTTCACGAGGTTGAGATCGATGCCTCTCGCGTTCTTTAAGGATTCCGTGACCGCTTTCTTTGTGATCTCATTAAATGTGATGCGGTACACTTCCTTATCCTTCATCTCATCCAGCCTAAGAGCCGCGATGAGATGCCAGGAGATCGCCTCTCCTTCGCGGTCAGGGTCCGTCGCGAGATAAATGCGGTCAGCTTTCTTTACTTTCTTTCTGAGATCTGCAAGAAGCTCTCCCTTGCCACGGATCGTAATGTATTTTGGCTCGTAGTCATTGTCCACTTCGATCCCCATCCTGCTCTTGGGCAGATCCCTGACATGACCGTAACTGGCGGTCACCTCATAGGTGCTCCCAAGGAACTTTTTGATCGTCTTCACCTTTGCCGGCGACTCGACAATGACCAGATTGTGTTTACGCTTGCGTACTGCTGCCATTTTCACCTCTCGACATTCATCCGAACAGGAATTTTCTCATAATACTCTGCAAATCCGTAAATTTGCAAACGACTTGACCGTAAACCGGCCAAACTTCGGGTACTATAACATACCTTTGCTCTGATTTGCAAGACAATTTTCAATGTTAAACAGCTTTTATACCGAGAACATCTTTCTTTTTCTTTCGATCATCTCATCTATGTGGTCGATATAGATCGACACCTCTTTAGCGTCATCGCATCTCTCGATCCGCCCGCCCGGGAAAACGCCTTTGGAAATGCTTCCGGCGCCGAGCGCGAGGATCGACTGTTTTTCTTCCATAATGAGGATGTTGTAGATCCCTGCCTTGCCGTCTTTCGCGTAGCCGACGTTTTCAAAGTTTCCCGACATGTTCTTCTGCCTGTACAGATAATAGGGATGCATCCCCATCTGCTCTGCACCGCGCGCAGCGATCTTCATACTCTCGTCGGTATTGTTGATGGAAGAAAAGCCGTTCTTCTCGATCCATTTCTGAAGTCTGGATGCCCTCTTGACGGCAAGGGAATGTACGGTCAGGTCGTCCGGCCCCAGTTCCCTGATCACATCGATCGTATACTGCACGTCTTCGCTCGTCTCTCCCGGAAGTCCAAGGATGATATCCATGTTGATGTTGTCGAATCCGGCCTCCCGCGCAAGGCGGAATGCTTCCACCGTCTGCGCCGCGCTGTGCTGTCTTCCGATCAGCTGCAGCGTGCGGTCCCGCATCGTCTGGGGATTGACGCTGATCCTTGAGACGCCGCATGCTTTGAGAACTACCAGTTTTTCCGCGTTTATACTGTCAGGCCTTCCCGCTTCCACGGTGAACTCCTGCAGCGCTCCCGTGTCAAAATACTGACGGATCATACTGATGAGCCTTTCTGACTCATTGGGTTCCAGCGTCGTCGGTGTTCCTCCCCCGATATACAGGGTGTCAAGGATCCTGCCTTTAAAGAGAGGCGCAGAAGCTGCCATCTCCTTTTCGAGCGCGTCCAGGTACTCGTTCACGCGCGTCTTCCAGCTGGACAGAGGATAGGAAGTAAAGGAGCAGTACAGGCATGTGGTCGGGCAGAACGGAATTCCAACATACAGGCTGAAGCCGTTCTCATAGTGGATCCCGGACAGGATCTTTCTCTCCCTCTCAGCGATCTGTGCCGCCAGCGCCGCCTTTTCCGGGCTCACCAGATGTTCCCGTTCCATAAACGCGGCTGCCTCACGGACAGTATCGCCTGCCCTGAGCCTTGTCATCGCGATCTTCGTGGGGCGAATGCCGATCAGCTCTCCCCAGGGAAGTACGGTATCTGTATAATCGGAAAGCATTCCATATAAAAGGTGTTTTGCCGCCGTCTTGCAGGCAGTGCTTTTTTGGTCAAACAGCGTCCCCTCCGGGGCTTCTTCCCTGCGGATCAAAGGCTCTCTTTCAGCGTCTCCCGCCGCCAGTTCTTTGTGATCTGAGCCGGCTTGCGGTTCACCTTCCGGATGGATCTTCATCTCAATGTGATCCGGCTGAAAATCCACACGCAAAAAAGCCGGTTCAGGATATTTCCTGACGTCCGGCTCTCCGACAAATACCTTCACCTGCTCCCTGGGATAAAACGCCTTAAGGAGCGAGTGGATCTCATATCTATATAATTCAATGTTTGTAACTGCTATCATTATCAACGTTTTCTATACAGCCCTTTACATTCCTGCAGGCTGTCCTGCAATCCTATAGTACCCGTTGATCACGGGCGCACAAAATAGTTATACATCTTCTCATGCCCGATCGTCGTGGATCCGCCGTGTCCCGAATAGACCTGCGTATTGTCAGGCAGGACATAAAGTTTTGTACGAACGGAATTCGCAAGCTCACGCATGCTTCCGGTAGGAAAGTCTGTTCTTCCGATGGATTCCTCGAACAGGGTGTCACCGCTTAAAAGGATCGGATCGGAGCCGCTCTCCTCCGCGGTGATGTAATAACAGCAGCTGCCTTCCGTATGGCCGGGCGTTGAGAGCACCTTCATTGTGATACCGGCTGCCGTCACCATCTCCCCGTCAATAAGAAAGCGGTCTGCCTTGACCCTGCAGGGTCTTCTCATGTCCGCAGAGCTGTTGAGCTCCGTATCCATAAGGACGTCTTTTTCCAGGGCGCTGGCATAGACCGGAGCGCCGCAGGCTGCCCTGAGCGCTTCCACCCCGAGTATGTGGTCAAAATGTCCGTGGGTCAGAAAGATCGCCTTGATCTCCAGTCCCTGTTTTTTCAGCTCGTCATAGATCTCTCTGCCGTAATCCGCGGGGTCCACCACGAGTGTTTCTTTACTGCCTTCTCTGTAGAGGTAATAGAAATTGGTCTGAACCATTCCGATCACATAACAGCCGATCTTAATTTTCTCCATACTCCCTCCGTGATAAAACTCAGCCGCTGGTCCTCTTGACCGCCTGCACGCCGCGGATATTCTGAAGCTTTCCGCAGATCTCTCTAAGTTCTGCCGCGCTTTTGACCTCAAAGCTGATCGTGAGCGTAGCGATCCCATGTTTGCTCGTCATGGTGTTGACTTTCAGGATATTCATCTCCCTCTCGGAGAAGTTCCTCGTCACATCATTGAGAAGTCCTGCCCGATCGTTTGCGTAGATATTGATCTCCGCCACGAAGCCCGCTTCCTGTTCGGCCTCCGCGCCTTTCACCCAGGACGCCTCGATGATACGGTCTTTGTTATCATCTGTGACATTGACCACGTTGACGCAGTCCGTTCTGTGGATCGATACGCCTCTTCCGCGCGTCACGAAACCGACGATCTCGTCCCCGGGAACCGGATTACAACACTTTGAAAAACGGACCGCCACGTCATGTACGCCCTTGACGACAATGGCGCTCTGTCCCTTGCCGTGGATCCTGGGTCTGTGTTCCGCGATCTCCCGGAGCACTTCTTCATCACTAAGCTGCTTCTTATGGTCCTCCTCATACAGCTCATGGAGCTTGTTGACGATCTGTCCCTCCTTGAGTCCGCCGTGTCCGATCGCCGCAACGACCGCGTCCCACTCGCGGAATCCGTATTTTCGAAGGATATATTCTTTGTATTCGGGTTTTAAGAGATTCGCGAGCACATAACCTTTGTTCTTTGCGTAGAGAGCCATCAGCTCCTTACCTGTGGTTATGTTCTCCTCTTTCATCTCCCTGCGGAACCACTGGTTGATCTTATTGCGCGTGGAAGCGCTCTTTGCAATGCTCAGCCAATCAGGGCTGGGGCCCTTGGAACTCTGGGATGTCAGGATCTCGATGCGGTCGCCGTTGCGGATCCGGTAATCGATGCTCACGATCTTGCCGTTGACGCGTGCCCCGACCATTCGGTTTCCGACCGCGGTATGGATCGAATATGCAAAATCGATCGGTGTCGATCCGGTCGGCAGGTTTTTGACCTCGCCGCGCGGAGTGAAACAGTAAACGCTGTCGGAAAACAGGTCAAGGTCGCTCTTTAACAGATCCATAAATTCCCGGTTGTCCGACATCTCCCGCTGCCACTCCAGGATCTGACGCAGCCATGCGAGCTTCTCTTCTTCCTTGTTCTCGATCCTTCTGCCGTCCGACTGCTCCTTATATTTCCAATGCGCGGCGATACCGTATTCAGCAGCCCTGTGCATCTCAAATGTCCGGATCTGGATCTCAAAAGGCTGTCCCGTAGGACCGATCAGGGTCGTATGCAGAGACTGGTACATATTGGGCTTGGGCATGGCAATATAGTCTTTGAACCGTCCCGGGATCGGCTTGTACATCTCATGGATCACGCCGAGACAAGCATAGCAGTCTTTGACGGAATTCACGATGATCCTCACCGCGAAAAGATCGTATATCTGTTCCAGGGATTTCCCCTGGTTCACCATCTTCTTGTAAATGCTGAAAAAGTGTTTGACGCGCCCGTCCACTTTCCCTTCGATACCCGCTTCCGCGATGTGCTCCTGCACCTGAAGGGCGATCTCCTGGACATATTTTTCTCTCTCGGATTTGCGCTGCGCGACCTTCTCCACGAGGTCGTAATACACATCCGGTTTGAGATATTTCAGAGACAGGTCATCCAGTTCGACTTTGATCATGGAGATCCCGAGTCTGGATGCTATGGGAGAATAAATGTCGAGCGTCTCCTGCGCGATCCGGATCTGCTTTTCCGGCGGCATATGCGCCAGTGTGCGCATGTTGTGAAGACGGTCAGCAAGTTTGATCAGAATGACACGGATATCTTTGGCCATAGCGAGGAACATCTTTCGGAGGTTCCTTGCCTGCATTTCCTGCTGGACCTGTGTTTTATCACCGTAATCGCCGGAAAGCTTCAGTTTTTCCAGCTTGGTCACGCCGTCAACCAAAAGGGCAACGTCCGACCCGAACTGCGCCGTGATCTCTTCTTTGGTCATGATCGTATCTTCGACCACGTCGTGAAGGAGGCCGGCCGTTATGGTTTCCTTGTCCAGCTCGAGGTCCGCAAGGATCAGCGCAACATAAAGCGGGTGAATGATATACGGTTCACCCGATTTTCGTTTCTGCCCTTCATGTGCTTTCCTGGCTATTTCGTATCCCTTTTCGATCAGGGAAATATCATCGGACGGATGATATCTGCGGACACGCTCAATGACGTCCGAATACAGTTCCTCCGGACTAATATACTCTGCAATCGCTTCAATCGTGCCCCTGTCGAATCCCTGGAAGGCTTTTTTTCCGATACTGTCGGTCATAATCGCCATCTGATCCTTTCAGAAAATTATAAACTTTCTATAAAGTATCGCTATTAATAGATAATTTGTCAAGTTTATGGCAGGGGATTGATAAAAAAACGCTTCGCGCCTTGGCCTCCCCGAGAACAAGAAAAGAACAGGGATGATGAGCAAGCTCACCATCCCTGTTTTTATCTGATTTTCGAGGTGCTGTTTTTTTATCACATCATCCCTGCGCCGCCTGCGGGCATCGGAGGAACGGGCTCCTTGATGGTCGCAACAGCTGCCTCGGTGGTGAGGAAGCTGGAAGCGACAGAAGTCGCGTTCTGAAGGGCGCTTCTGGAGACCTTCGCAGGATCCAGGATGCCTGCTTCGATCATGTTGACATATTTCTCCGTGTAGGCGTCGAAGCCGATGCCTTCTGCGGACTCTTTCACTTTGTTGACGATCACGGCGCCGTTAAGGCCCGCGTTCTCAGCGATCTGGTACAGAGGAGACTCAAGTGCCTTAAGAACGATCTGTGCACCGGTCTTCTCATCGCCTTCAAGATCCTCTACTTCCTTCTCGACGAACTTGCTGGCGTGAATATATGCGCTTCCGCCGCCGGGGATGATACCCTCTTCCACTGCAGCGCGGGTCGCGTTCAGAGCATCTTCCATGCGGAATTTTGCTTCCTTCATCTCAGTCTCTGTCGCAGCGCCGACACGTATAACCGCTACGCCGCCCGCGAGCTTCGCGAGACGCTCCTGAAGCTTCTCTCTGTCAAAATCAGACTTGGTCTCTTCGATCTGTTTCTTGATCTGGGCGACGCGGGATGCAAGAGCCTTCTTATCTCCCAGTCCGTCGACAATGACCGTATTCTCTTTCTCAACTTTCACGCTCTTGGCGCGGCCGAGCTGATCGAGTGTTGCATCCTTGAGTTCAAGGCCAAGATCGGAGCTGATAACTGTGCCGCCGGTCAGAATCGCGATATCCTCGAGCATAGCTTTCCTTCTGTCGCCATAGCCGGGAGCCTTGACAGCGACAACGCTGAAAGTACCGCGCAGTTTGTTGACGATCAGGGTCGTGAGAGCCTCGCCCTCGACATCCTCAGCGATGATAAGAAGCTTCGCGCCCATCTTGACGATCTGCTCAAGAAGGGGAAGAATATCCTGGATCGTGGAGATCTTCTTGTCGGTGATCAGGATGAAGGGATCATCAAGGACTGCTTCCATCTTGTCAAGATCCGTTGCCATATACGCGCTGATATAGCCTCTGTCGAACTGCATGCCTTCCACGAGGTCCAGCTCGGTGAGCATGGTCTTGGACTCCTCGATCGTGATAACACCGTCCTTGGAAACTTTCTCCATAGCGTCAGCGACCATCTTGCCGACTTCCTCATCGCCGGAAGAAATAGTTGCTACGTTCTGGATGTGTGCCTTGCCGTTGACAGGTGTGCTCATCTTTTCGATTGCTTCGACAGCTGCGTCTGTAGCCTTCTTCATGCCCTTGCGCAGAACGATCGGGTTTGCGCCTGCAGCCAGGTTCTTCATTCCCTCGTTGATCATGGACTGTGCCAGAACGGTAGCGGTAGTCGTTCCGTCGCCTGCCACGTCATTGGTCTTTGTAGCGACTTCCTTTACGAGCTGAGCGCCCATATTCTCGAAGTTGTCCTCAAGCTCGATCTCCTTTGCGATCGTAACACCGTCATTGGTGATCGTGGGAGCGCCGTAGGACTTGTCCAGAACGACGTTTCTTCCCTTAGGGCCGAGGGTGATCTTTACTGTATCCGCGAGTTTGTTGATTCCGGCAGCCATCGCTACTCTTGCGTCTGTGCCGTGCTTAAGATCTTTTGCCATGTTTGTATTACCTCTTTTCTGTAATATTCTTTTTTAAAAGGTTCCGGCCGGATCGGATCCGGTCAGCCGACCGCTGATCATTCGATCACTGCGAGGATGTCGCTCTGCTTGACAATGATGAACTTCTCATCTTCGAGCTTGACTTCCGTACCTGCATACTTGGAATAAATGACCTTATCGCCCGTCTTGACTTCCATCTTGATTTCTTTGCCGTCCACGACTCCGCCGGGACCAACAGCGATCACTTCTGCCTGCTGGGGCTTCTCCTTCTCCTGACCGGGAAGAACAATGCCGGATTTTGTGGTCTGCTCGGCTTCAAGCTGCTTGAGAACGACTCTGTCTGCCAAAGGTACTAACTTCATAAAACTATGCCTCCTTATGCATGAATGATCATTAATCATGATTTGCGATTACCATGATCTTTTGGATTGTTAGCACTCTTTCATATCGAGTGCTAACTCTAGTTGGTATAATAGATTTATCCCCCATTGATTGCAACCGTCTGAACTATGCAGTTTTCTCTTTTTAATTTCATTTTTCTTGCATTATCTAACTATATCTGCATTTTCCTCATTTGTATAGGTTTTTTTACGTTTCACACTTTTTTAATACTTTAGAGCCTTTCTGTGGCAAAACAGAGTCTCCCCCGTCTTGCATCCAACAGGGTTCGGTGTTATAGTATATGTAGTTTCAAAAACTACTTCTAATGATTTTTTGTTCTACGCAATGATTCAGTCCAATATTTCATTCACGGAGGTTTCGTATGACAGTTAAAGAATTGAAGGTTTTTTTCAAAGAACATCTTGTCCCTTCCCACCTGTACAATCTCAAGGGCGGCACACATTCCAACCGCATCTGTATGGGGAAATCAAAAGAGAACTTGTGGGAAGTATATTTCAGTGAAAAAAAGAAAAAGATCGGTCTTATGCAATTCGCCACGGAGAACGAAGCCTGCCAGCATATGATGGACGAGATCCGCAAGGTAATGGAGCAGGTCTATGGCATCACCTGGAAAGGCCTTGCATAAGATAACATAAAACAGTCAAAGCAGCCCGGACCTTTCGGTCCGGGCTGCTTTTGTGCTTATTCACTATTTGGTCTTTGGATAAGTCCTCGAAAAGACTTACTTCACATCACCGTTCGTGATCGCTGCCTGCGCTGCAGCCAGTCTTGCGATCGGTACACGGAAAGGCGAGCAGGAAACATAGTTCAGGCCGACCTTGTTGCAGAACTCGATGGAAGCGGGATCTCCGCCGTGCTCACCGCAGATGCCGAGCTTGATGTCGGGACGTACCTTGCGGCCCTTCTCAGCAGCCATCTGGATCAGCTGGCCTACGCCGTTCTGGTCAAGGTGTGCGAAAGGATCGGACTCATAGATCTTGCTCTTGTAGTAGTCGGTCAGGAACTTGCCCGCGTCGTCACGGGAGAAGCCGAAGGTCATCTGTGTCAGGTCGTTCGTGCCGAAGCTGAAGAACTGAGCTTCCTCTGCGATCTCGTCAGCCATGAGGGCAGCTCTCGGAATCTCGATCATCGTGCCGATGTGGTACTCGATATCGGAGCCTCTCTCCTTCTTGACTTCCTCAGCGGTCTCAACGATGGTCTTCTTGACAAATGCAAGCTCTTTCTTGTCGCCTACCAGAGGAACCATGATCTCAGGAATGATGCTGTAGCCGTCCTCAGCGTTTACTTCGATGGCAGCTTCCATGACAGCTCTGGTCTGCATCTTCGCGATCTCAGGGAACGTGACAGCCAGACGGCAGCCGCGATGACCCATCATCGGGTTGAATTCATGCAGGGAATCGCAGCGAGCCTTGACAGCCTCAACGGACAGGCCCATTTCATTCGCCAGATCGGCGATATCTTCCTCGGTCGTAGGAACGAACTCATGCAGCGGCGGATCCAGGAAGCGGATCGTGACCGGTCTGCCTTCCATTGCCTTGTAGATGCCCTTGAAGTCGCCCTTCTGGAACGGGATCAGTTCGTTCAGAGCCGCTTCTCTCTCTTCGACAGTATCGGAAAGGATCATCTTGCGGATCTTCGGGATTCTCTCAGGGTTGAAGAACATGTGCTCGGTTCTCGTAAGACCGATACCTTCGGCGCCCATACGTACTGCGTTCGCAGCATCTTCGGGAGTATCCGCGTTGGTTCTGACTTTCAGTTTCCTGAACTCATCCGCCCAGTTCATGATCCTCTCGAAGTTACCGGAGATGGAAGCTTCCACAGTCGGGATATCGCCGAGATAGATCTTGCCGGTGGAGCCGTCAAGGGAGATATAGTCGCCTTCCTTGATGGTGTGGCCGCCGAGCTCGATGAACTTCTCTTCCTCGTGGACCTTCAGGTCGCCGCAGCCGGAGACACAGCAGGTGCCCATACCACGGGCAACGACCGCCGCGTGGGAGGTCATGCCGCCGCGCATGGTCAGAACGCCTTCTGCCGCGTGCATGCCTTCGATATCCTCAGGGGAAGTCTCCTGACGGACTAGGATGACTCTGCTGCCTGCAGCGTGTGCAGCGACAGCGTCGTCAGCGTTAAAGTAGATGCGGCCTGCAGCAGCGCCGGGAGATGCCGGAAGCGCTTCGCCGATCTGGTTGCCGTTCTTGAGCGCCGCAGCGTCAAAAGCGGGGTGCAGCAGCTGGTCAAGGCTCTTCGCCTCGATGCGCAGAACTGCTTCCTGAGGAGTGATCATGCCTTCGTCGACCAGATCGCATGCAACCTGGATCGCGGCCTGCGCGGTTCTCTTGCCGTTTCTGGTCTGCAGGAAGTAAAGCTTGCCATCCTCAATGGTGAACTCCATATCCTGCATGTCGCGATAATGTTTCTCAAGCCTGTCAGCGATCTCGATGAACTGCTTGTAGCAATCAGGAAGATCCTTCTCAAGCTGTGTGATCGGCTGAGGAGTACGGATACCGGCGACGACGTCTTCGCCCTGCGCGTTGATCAGATACTCGCCATAGATTCCCTTTGCGCCGGTTGCAGGGTTACGTGTGAACGCAACGCCGGTACCGGAGGTATTGCCCATGTTGCCGAATACCATCGACTGAACGTTAACGGCAGTGCCCCACTCGTAAGGGATGTCGTTCATCATTCTGTAGTAGTTCGCTCTGGGGTTGTCCCAGGAACGGAAAACTGCCTTGATGGCTTCCATCAGCTGAACCTTGGGATCCTGAGGGAACTCTTCGCCCATCTTTTCAGCATAGATCGCTTTATACTTCGCGATGACAGCCTGCAGGTCCTCTGCCTTGAGCTCGGTGTCGTAGACATAGCCGTGCGCTTTCTTCTCAGCCTCGAGAATGTTGTCGAAGTAGGTCTTGCTCATGCCCATGACGACGTCGGAGAACATCTGGATGAATCTCCTGTAGGAATCGTAAGCGAATCTGGCATTGCCGGTCTTAGCCGCGAATCCCTTGACGGAAACATCATTGAGACCAAGGTTCAGGATCGTGTCCATCATGCCGGGCATGGATGCTCTCGCACCGGAACGGACGGAAACAAGGAGCGGGTTCTCCGTGTCGCCGAACTTCTTGCCCTGCACACCTTCAAGCCACTCCAGCGCCTCGAAGATCTGCGCCTTTGTGTCCTCGTTGATGGTCTTGCCGTCATTGTAATAGTCTGTGCAGGCCTCTGTGGAAATGGTGAAACCGTTCGGGATCGGAAGACCGATGTTGGTCATTTCCGCCAGGTTCGCACCCTTGCCGCCGAGGAGGTTGCGCATGTCGGCATTACCCTCTTTGAATAAATATACACGTTTGCTCATTCATGTACCTCCTTAAATATTCAACTCTTTTCAGAGCCGTTACCATAACAGATATGACAAAAGACCCCGCACCCTTCACCGCTATGTCCGCGGCTATGGGAGGAAGCTGTCAAATATGAAGACGTCAAAATACGGAGCGGCCTTTTTGAGCTGATCGCTGCTCTTGATCGTCCAGGCTGCGGTCTTTGCCCTGTAGAGATGCCTGCAGAGACGTCTCGAAAGGTTGCCTTCATATATACAATTGTAAGCGATGAAATCGGGTTTTGACAAGAAGTTTGCGAGAAGAAACTGAAGCGGAAATACCATCGGAAGCTTCCGTAAGGTCTGATACTTTTTGTCGTGCATGAACCCGTCGGACAGCTGTCCCCTCATCACTTCCGGGCGGTGTTTCCTGTACCAGTACAGAACAAGGGGATTAAAGGATTCAATGCAGTAGACTCCTTTATACTCCTTTAGCATCGGATCCGCCTTCCTGCAGACCGTCATGTCCCTGTCCTCGGATTTGTACTCCACGATAAGAGGGACTCTGCCTTTCACCATTCTGAGAAAGTCCTTCAGCGCAGGGATTCTTTCTTCACTGCCAAACAGCCTGAATTTCATCAATTCCTCAAAGGTATAGTCTTTGACAGATCCCGGCGCGCCGCAGGCCCTCTCCAGTGTGAAATCGTGAAAGATCACCGGGACGTGATCCGCGGTAAGCTGAATATCCAGTTCGATCCCGTACCCCGCTTCCACTGCCTTCCGAAAAGCGGCCATGGAGTTTTCCGGCGCGTCCGAACCGTTGTCGTGAATCCCCCGGTGCGCGAAAAACTTCGTATCAAACGGCGTAAAGTCCGGTTTTCCCGTCATCCTCGGCATGACTGCCAAAAGATAAAGGCCGGCCAGTACAGCCGGCGCCGCCAGTGTTTTGACGGAACAGAAGTTTGGTACTGCCTGTATCCTGTCAGTGTGAATGCTCATTTATTGCCCTCTGCTATCAATCTTTATACCGTCAGTTTATCACTTTTTCATACAAAACACTATGTCAAAAGGCCGGCCGGATCTGCACTTATTCATAAACAGCTGCCGCCTGCGCGTTTTGCGTCTTTTTTTGGAATACAACGCTTGCCTGTTGCGGAGTCCTCCGTTATTATTGAGAAAGGCAGATCACATCTGCGTTTTTTGTATGTGTATTTTTCGAAAGAGTTATTATCGAATACAGCGCAATCGAATACAGCATAATGGAATGAAGATAAAGGAGGCCACATGATCGCTGCTAACAACGTCACTCTCAGGCTCGGCAAGAAAGCCCTGTTTGAAGATGTCAATATCAAATTCACCGAAGGCAACTGCTACGGCATCATCGGCGCCAACGGCGCCGGAAAATCCACGTTCCTGCGGATCCTCAGCGGACAGCTGGATACGACGAGCGGCAACGTGTCGATCTCTCAGGGACAGAGGCTCTCTTTCCTCGAGCAGAACCAGAACAAATACGACAACCAGATCGTTCTCGATACCGTCATTCAGGGAAACCCGCGTCTTTTTGAGATCATGAAGGAAAAGGACGCCCTTTACGCAAAAGAAGATTTTTCCGACGAAGACGGCATCAAAGCCAGCGAGCTGGAGACCGAGTTCGCCGAACTGAACGGCTGGGAAGCGGAAGCCGATGCGGAATCCCTTCTGAACGGCCTCGGGATCGAGACAGAACTCCACAGCTATTTGATGAGAGAGCTGACCGGCGCGCAGAAGGTCAAGGTCCTTCTCGCGAGAGCGCTCTTTGGCAATCCCGACATCCTGCTCCTCGACGAGCCCACGAACCATCTGGACCTGGATGCCATCGCATGGCTCGAGGAGTTTCTCATCAACTTTGAAAACACCGTGATCGTCGTCTCCCACGACCGCTATTTCCTGAACAAGGTCTGCACCTATATCGCCGACATCGATTACGGTAAGATCACGCTGTTTGCCGGAAACTATGACTTCTGGTACGAGTCCTCCCGCCTCCTCATCCGCCAGATGAAGGAAGCCAACAAGAAGAAAGAGGAAAAGATCAAGGAACTCAAAGAGTTCATCTCCCGCTTCTCGGCAAACGCCTCGAAGTCCAAGCAGGCAACGAGCCGCAAGCGCGCCCTGGAAAAGATCCAGCTCGAGGAGATCAAGCCCTCCAGCCGCAAGTACCCTTATATCGATTTCCGTCCTGACAGGGAGATCGGCAACGAAGTGCTTACCGTAAGCGGGATCAGCAAGACCATCAACGGCGTCAAGGTCCTCGACAATGTCTCCTTCGTTATGGGCCACGACGACAAGATCGCTTTCGTCGGAAGCCAGGAACTCGCCAAGACGACTCTGTTCGAGATCCTCATGGGCAATATGGAGCCCGATGAGGGCACGTACAAATGGGGTGTGACGACCTCCCAGGCGTATTTCCAGAAAGACAACACCAAGGAGTTCAAGAGCGACCGCACGATCACCGAGTGGCTGACCGGCTACTCCCCCATCAAGGACGTGACCTACGTCCGCGGATTCCTCGGCAGAATGCTCTTTGCCGGCGACGACGGCGTCAAAAAAGTGAATATCCTCTCCGGAGGCGAGAAGGTCCGCTGCCAGCTCTCCAAGATGATGATCAGCGGGGCGAACTGCCTGATCTTCGACGAGCCCACGAACCATCTCGATATGGAATCCATTTCCGCTCTCAACGACGGAATGATCAAGTTCCCCGGTGTCGAGCTCATTGCCTGCCGCGATCACCAGGTCGTGCAGACGACCGCGAACCGCATCATCGAGATCCTGCCCGATGGCAGCATCATCGACAAGGTCACCACGTATGACGACTATCTCGCAAACAACGCGGAAGCGAGAAAGAGAACCATCTACGAAGCGGCGCGCGACGAGGACAGCAACTGATCGGCTCAGCATACGCAGTTTCAGCCGGCCGTTTACAAAAGCGGCCGGCTGTTGTTTATCCGGTGTCTATAATGATAACTGCTTATGGAAAGGATGTTATGAGCCCTGTAGATCTGCACACCCACTCATCAAGATCCGACGGCACGTTTACGCCTGAAGAACTTGTCCGCTATGCCGCAGCCAAAGGCCTCGCGGCGATCGCGCTGACGGACCATGACACCGTGGAAGGGATCGGGGAGGCTTTAGAAGCCGCCCAAAAGCTGAGAAAGGAAACGGCGGGCCCCGTTCCCGAGGTCATCCCCGGCGTCGAGCTCTCCACGGAATACAAAGGAAAAGACGTCCATATCGTCGGTCTGTTCATCGACTGGAAAGACCCCGCTTTTACGGAAAAACTTCGCGAATTCGCTGACGCGAGGACTTACAGGAACCGCAAGATGTGCCGTCTTCTTACTGAGGGCGGATATGATGTGCCGTATGAATCGCTGGAAGCCGCCTTTCCGGACACGGTGATCACCCGCGCCCACTTTGCGCAGTATCTCCTTAATAATGGAATGATCTCTTCGATCGACGAAGCTTTCTCGAAACTGATCGGCGACGACTGCCCTTACTTTGTTCCCAGGGAGAAAATATCGCCTGCTGATGCCGTCCGCTTTGTGAGGCAGTATGGCGGCGTCGCTGTTTTGGCACATCCCCTGCAGTACAAGATGACAGACGCCGCGCTGCGGCTTCTTGTATCCTCCCTCTGTAAAGCAGGGCTTGCCGGGATCGAAGTCTATTACTCGGGGTATAAGCCCTCTGATACCGCATACCTGAGCCGCATCGCCGGGGAGTTCGGCCTTTTCGTGAGCGGCGGCAGTGATTTTCACGGGACCCGCAAAAAGAATCTGGATCTGGGAAGCGGATACGGACATCTGTATGTTCCATATAGTGTCCTTGAGGCGATCAGGGAAAGGAATCGGAAGGTAATTGACCATGAAACGAGATAAAAGACAGCTGTTTACTTTTCTGATACTGCTCGGGCTTCTGTTCTTCTTTGCCTTTGTGCTCAAATCGGTGGAATCAACCGGATCCGCTTCAGGTGACGGTTCAGGAATCACCACATGGTGGAAGGCCCTGTGGTATCTGGTCGTTACGCTGACAACCGTAGGATACGGCGACTTCGTACCGCAGACGTTCTGGGGAAAAGCTATCGGCGCCCTGTTCCTTATTTGCAGCGTAGGCCTGTTCTCCTGGATCATCGGACTTGTGGTCTCCCTTATAAACGGCGATTTTCTCCCCTGTCTGCGGCTCAAGCAGCTTCGGAATAAGCGCTGGTATCTCTTCTCCGACGACGGGCCGCGCAGCAGTCTTTTGACAGAAAAGCTTTCTGACGAAGATTCCGATGCCATGATCATTTTATGTCAGTCAAAAGCGGATGTGGGACAGCAGTTCCATCAGAAAGGAAAGCATCAGATCCTGTATGTTCCTATGGAATATGAGGAGTGCCTGGAACTGAGGACTCAGGGGCTTGACCAGGTCTTCCTGTTCCTTCTCGGAGATGACGGGTGGGACAACTATCTGAGCGCAAAGAGCGCCGCCGAAAAGGGCTGCCGCGTCTACTGCAGGACCAACGCGCGACCGGACGAAACGCCCAAAGGGATCACCCTTTTTTCCGATACCGAGGCGATCGGAAGGCTGTTCTGGCTGGAACACCCGCTCACGCCTCCGGAAAAAGAGATCGTCATCATAGGCGGGAAACGTTACGGGGAACCTCTTCTGGAGAAGGGACTCTTAAACAATATCTTCTCGCCGGACCAGCATCTCATCTACCATGTCTTCGGTGACTTCGCGCATTTTAAGGGACTTCACGAACGGCTGAAGAATGTCATGAAGGTTGACGGCGAGGGTGCGGACGGCGATTCCCTGTGGTTCTATGAGGAGTCCTGGGAGAACCGGCCTGACCTCCTGGAAAAGGCAGACCGCATCGTCATCTGCGCGGATTCGGACGACGAAGGACTGGAGCTCTACTGGGCTTTAAAGACCTACTACCCGGTACAGGGAAATGTCTACGTCCGTCTTTCCCGGATGGTGGAAGAACCGGGAATGGTCGTATTCGGCAGCGACGAGGAGCTCTACGAGCCGGAGAACGTCATGAACCACACTCTCGTTTCGCTCGGCATCAGGGTCAACGAGCTCTACCGCACCAAGTACGGCGGAAAGACATGGGACGAACTCTCCGAGTTCCACCGGCAGTCCAGCATTGCGTCTGCAGACCACCTGGCCGTCAAGGCGTCGATCCTTCTTGGTAAGATGCTCCGCGGAAGACTGACGCAGGAGGAAAGCCGCAAGGCGTTTGAAGTGTACAGGCAGACAGCGGACAGGGACCACGATCTCTACCGCAGTATAGAGCATATGCGCTGGAACCGCTTTCACACCATGTACAACTGGCGCTATGATGAAAAACGGGACAATGCGATGCGCAGGCACACGCTTCTGCTTCCTTACGACAAACTCTCTTTAAGGGACCAGGAGAAAGACGATGACGCGTGGCTGCTGCTCGATGAATACGCAAAGGGGAACCTGTGAGGTTCCCCTTTTCTTCTGCCTTATTTAATGAAATCTGTTCCGTGATCTGTTTATTCTGTGCCGTCGCTGCCGGCGCAGGTTCCGCCCCCGCGGTGCTGCTGCTTCCCTGTGCGCCTGTGCAGGCCGTTAAGAGGGCCAGAAGAGCCACTGAAAGACAGCATGCCAGGCTCTTTCTCCATTTCTTCACTCCTTGTCTCATTTCTGTCACCTTTCTGCTCATATCAAGTGCAAATGACGGTTCCTAAGTATTATTATACGAAAAAACTGTGTGGTGACAGCTTCACACACAAAAAGAGACCTCACGGTCATTATAAACCGGGAGGTTTTTTACGCCCTGATCACCTCATATCTCTTACCGCCGACGATGTGCATCATGTTGGCGTACGGGTCCATCGCACCGCTCATCACCTGCGAGAAAATACGGGCTGTGCAGCCGGAAACCAGAGCGACGCCTTTGTCGTTCATTCGCACGGGCTGCTGCTCATTCCGGGACTGCACGTTCCAGAAAACGACTCTCGGCAGGTTATAGCCGTATCTCTTGTAGAGCATCTTCGCGTTCTCGAAGTTGCTTCGTGACGCACCCTTCACACAGGCGTCGAACTCCATGTCGGATACGATGTAAAGTGTCGAGGGCAGGTCCTTCTGCGGCACGCGGTTCTCCACCGCTGTCTGAAGGATCAGGTTGAACACCGCCTGTAAGTCTGTGTTCGCGCAGTCGTTGTACGTACGGCAGTATCGCACCTTCTCGACGATATCCTTGCCCTTGATCTCCACAAGCTGCGGTCTCGCGGAGAACGTGATGAAGTGGCCGTGGAACGCGCCGCGGTTTCGCTCCGCGAAATAGATCGCGAGGGACTGCGCGACCGCTGCAGGCTGCGGTGTTTTGCTCCAATACATGGAACCCGAGCCGTCTGCCACGACCAGCGCATTCTCGTCTACGGTAAAGTCTTTAAGTGCATTCCATGTCACATCCAAAGCCTCGCGGTCGCTCTCACGCGCGCTGTACGCCTTAGTGACGATCTCGTACGGCATCAGCGTACTTGTGTGGAGCGTCGCCTTGCCGGCTTTCACCTGCTTCAGAAACGCCTGATAGCGCGCAAGGTCGTTTCGCACGAACGCGCGACGGTACTTGAACATTGCTTTGGAAGGCTGCGCCGCATAGTCGAAGCTGTAGTCCATCTCGCGCAGGTTGTTCTCGATGATGCGGATCTGTGCGCGGAGCGCGGACAGTGTCTTGCGGTAATCCGCCTCACGCATGTCGAATGCCTTTGCAAGCAGCTTCGCCATTTTAACAGTCTCAGGGTTCGAAGCGTTTACGGAAGGAAGCCACTTGCCAAGGAGCGATACCTTCTCACCGCTCTCGAGCGCATGAAGATCAGCGCGGAACCGGTCACAGAGGAGGTTCTCCGCCTCTGTGCGGGCCGGTGTATCCAAGAGGACGAGGACGTCGTCCCAGCGGCCGTACTCTGCGATCAATGGCAGATTCCGAACGAGCGAAGCTTTCTCATTCTCCGCGAGCCATTTGGTCAAAACACGGAATACCCTGCGCTCGCCCAGGCCGCCGCGAATGTCGCGGGCATAGAAGAGAATCTTCATGGCGAGATCAGGATCCGCAGCATACGCGCGAAGGAAGTGGCGCTCGATCTCGGCATCACTTTGGGCGCGAAGCGCGCCGATCGTCGCGAACAGGTCAAGGCATGCCGAACCGGTGCTGCGGGGCGTCACCGCGCCGTTCTCTGTAAGCGTCTTGTTCGCTGTCTTTTTTAAATACTTGAGCATGATCTTCTCTCCTTTCCTTAGTATTCTCGCGACCCGGATGGGGTTCGAACCCACATCCTCCTGAGCGACAGTCAGGCGCTCCGCCAATTGAGCTACCGGGCCTTATACAAAGCACATTTTTTATTTCGACGTTCTGACCATTTAACTACGGCATCCATCGATGCCGGCGGGATTCGAACCCGCACCTTCGCCGTGAATGGGTTGTTCATTGCTGTACGTGCTTTTCATGGTTCCACCTTACCACTTCCTTTTTTTGACTTCCCGGCAAAAAAGTTGCGAACCAAAAAAGAAATAAAAAAAGAGACAAGGGCACATCCCCTTGTCTCACTTACCGGTTTCTGAATGCCTTCTGCCTCTCTATCCTCTCCCGCAGAAGTCCGACGAACCGCTCCGGCTCCACGACCCTGATCACCGGACCAAAAGACAGGATCCGGATCACCATCTCCGTCTCATCCTGCCTGTCATACTTTAGTGTCACCAGGTATCTGCGGCCGTCCAGGCGCCTGGTCTCTTTCTCCAGGTGCGAGAAGTGAAGCAGCACCCGCTCCATGGCATTGCGGCGGTCTTCCAGTTCAAAGGTGATCGACTCCATCTCCGGCACTTCAAGAGGGATCCGTTCGGAATGCTCCGAGAGTTCACACTCCGTGATCCTGGAGAGATTAATCGTCCAGCGTCGCTTCTTCCCGGCAGCTGCGAGGCGGAACCGGTCATCCTTCTGGGAATACTCCAGATAGTGCGGCGTCACGGTGAGTTCCATTGGAGTCCGCAGCCTGCTCTCATAGCGGATAAAAAGATCCCTGTTCTCACAAAGCGCCTTCAGGATCGTATGAAAATGCCTGATATAGGACGGGTCATCATAGTCATCTCCGTCTGAATACCGGTCATAATAAACGATCATATCCGGCGTAAAGAGCGGCTCAACATCATTAAGACCGGTCATATCAGGTTCGAAGAGCCTGATGCGCGGATCCAGAAGAAGCGCCTTCATCCACCGCTTCTCCAGGTCCGTGAGCGGCATGGAAGGCTCCTCCTGAAGCGGTGTAGTGAGGTCCCTGTGCAGGAGTCTCCATTTTTCCCCTGCAAGTCCCTCCGGGATCGTGAGCAGGCTTTCGCCGAACGCATGCCTTTGCACAATGGCGTTCAGCTTCTTCCCGGTCAGCGTACCCTGAACCGCCTCGCGCAGGATACCGGCAGTGACAAGATAATAGCTGCTATAGATCTCATGAAACAGCATCCCTCTCACCTCCGTACATCTTCTCCAGTGCGTCAAAATCCTCCCAGAACCGCTCCGTCACTCCCGGATCCGAACACTGCAGGCCCGTCACTCTCCCCGTAAAGGTCCTTAGCCACGGCAGCATCTCATAGGCACTGTAGACATCCGCAGAGAACTTCCAATGTGTCTCATCCAGTTTCTGCACAACACCGGACCTTTTTTCGCGCTCAAGCCGCTTAACGATATGCTCTTCTTCCCGCCCTGCATAGACCGTCATTTCCAAGTGTACAGGTTCCGTATTTCCGCTCCCCGTGACGCCCCAGGTATGGGAACAGAACTTCCTGATCCGCTCCGGAAGATCCTCCGGCGTTGTCAAAACACCGCCCGCATTGATATGATCGATGAGGTCTGCCCTGTAGAAGGAGAAAAGATCATTTTCAGGCGTCCATGCCAGCAGGTACTGCCGCCCTGTTTGTGTTCCGATGTAGAGCTTTAACGGGAGCGCTGTCACGTGCTGCCTGCGGGATGTAAAAGTGATCACCTGCTTTTTCCCGATCGCCTCTAAAAGCCCGCTGAGGATCTCGCTGTCCAGCGCGTTCAGAATATAGTGATGCTTAAACCGGAACAGATCGATCTTTTCAGGGATCCTGTCCTTCATATAAGAACCGGTCACGCCGAGCGGCGCCGCCTCGGAGAAAAATGCCGCCGCGGCGTTCCAGCTTGAAAGATCGATCCGGTCTTCACTGAGCATATAGATGGTCTCCCGCCCGCGTTTCTTTGTCCTGAAGATCCCCAGGGACACATACTCCCTTAGCTTTTTACGGACAGTGGATTCGTCAGGGATCGTCCCGTCCTCAAATTCTGAGAGCCGGTCAGACAGTTCATCCATGATCCCGGTAATAGAAAGGCCGGCTTCGTACTGCCCGCCTTCAGGACAGCCGCCCGCCGCCTTCAGGATATCGAGCAGATAGAAATGAAGCATGATATCCCGTTCCGTAAAGCTCTTGGTCCTGAAAGCGCGGTATAGCGGGTTCTCAGGGATCGCCCGGCTGTCCACGGACAGAAAGACGCGCCTGCCGTCCGCATCCTGTCCGAAGGACATATACTCCCCCAGCCAGCTCTCCACGCGCCGGCGCTCGTTGTCATAACTTCTCGCGCTTTTTTGGGTAAATTCCTCCCTGTGCATAAAGCCAAAGACATAAAACGAGCGCAGGTAAGCGCGTATCCGGTTGAAGTTCTTGATCAGTTCACTATACGCCATATCTCCCCCTTCCTCGTTTTACTATCTTGCCTCCACCGTGGAGTCAT
The DNA here is from genome assembly GCA_902768735.1 of uncultured Lachnospiraceae bacterium. Classification (GTDB taxonomy): domain Bacteria; phylum Bacillota; class Clostridia; order Lachnospirales; family Lachnospiraceae; genus CAG-791. Next base: position 67,346 of record CACXMK010000001.1, read on the forward strand.
TTTCATGCAGTCTGTTATCACCCTAACATGTTTCTCTCTGTTTTTCCAGTGAACGTGTATTCCAGGCAGAACACCGGTCCATTCAGAAATTCCTTGTCCTTCCATGACAGACATGCTATGATTGGCAACAGGCCGCTGCCCATGCGGCTTAACTAACCCACGAAAGCAGTGCTGTTCTCACTGCGGATTTGTTCACGGCAGTGGTGTTCTCACTGCAGAAAGAAGGCTTTATGACAACAACAGACACACAGAGACAACATACGGTTTACATCGCGCAGGCAGCTGTCATTGCCGCGATCTACACTGTCCTCACGATCATTGCCGCAGGCTTTGACCTGGCAAGCGGCGCGATCCAGGTCCGCTTCTCCGAAGCGCTGACGGTCCTTCCGTTCTTTACGCCCGCAGCCATTCCGGGCCTCACCATCGGCTGCGTCATCAGCAACATCGTGACGGGCTGCGCGCTCCCGGACATCATCTTCGGCTCCCTGGCAACATTCCTCGGCGCGATCGGATCCTATGCGCTCAGGAGAAACCGCTACCTCTGCTCAGTTCCCCCCATCGTATCCAATGCTCTGATCATTCCGTTCGTCCTTTCCTTCGCGTACCACATTCCGGGAGGCATTCCGTACTTTATGCTGACCGTAGGCGCCGGAGAAGTGATCTCCTGCCTGTTCCTGGGCCAGATCCTTCTGACCGCGCTCCTTCCCGTAAGGAACAGGATCTTCACGCAGGAATCCGAGTAAAAGAAATGAGCCAAAGGGAAAGTCCTTTTGGCTCATTTTCATTGTACGCGATCGAACGGAGTCAAAGGGCCTGCCCTCTGGCTCATTCTATAAACTTGTACAGCATTGCCGGCCTGCCGACGGCGCCCTTTTCCAGTTCCAGTTCTTTCATCCTGCCCCGCTTCTCGTATTCCCGCTTGATCGTCCTGCGGAAGTTTCCGATGTCAAGCGTGTGATCCAGGATCGCCTCGAAAACCAGACGCAGCTCCGTCAGCGTGAAGGAGTCTTTGCTCGCAAGGAATCCGAATGCCAGGTCCGTGTAATCGATCTTCCCCCGCATCCTCTGCACGGCGGTCCGTATGATCGTCCAGTGGTCAAAAGCCAGGTCGCCCTGTCCCAGCACCATTCCGTCAGGTCCCGTCAGCGTCAGGCCCGCCGCATCGTCCTTATCATCCCCATGAACAGAAAAGAGCTCTGCCGCGGAAGCTTCCATTCCCGCCCTGAATCCCAGCTTTCCTCTCGGTACCGCCGCAAAGTACGCGATGGAAACGACCCTCATTCTGGGATCTCTTCCGACTTCCGAGAAGGTGTAGAGCTGTTCCAGATGGACGTTCTCAACGCCCGCTTCCTCGCGGATCCTTCTCACCGCCGCCTCATCCGCCGACTCGTCCATATGCAGGAACCCGCCGGGTATCGCCCACTTGCCGAAAAACGGCATTGTGTCCCTTCTTATCAGGAGCACTTTCAGTTCCCCGTCTTCAACCGTAAAGAGCAATATATCGACTGTCACCGATGGCCTCTCAAACACCGAGGGGTCGTACTGCTCCAGGTATTCCTTTTCTGAATGCCAATCAGCGTTTCTATCTGTATATCCGGGGATCTTCTCCATCTTCCGCTCCTGTTCCTGCGGCGCTACGCCGTCGTCTTCCAAGGCTTTACAAAGGCAGTTTGCACTTCCGAAACCGTCTTCCCGTCCGACAGGTACAAACGTCCGACGCGCTCGCCCAGCTGCCCTGTCTCAATATCATCCGACTCGTTCATATGTGTCACCATGACCGAAGGTCTGTACAGATTTCCCCTCGTACTCCTGCACTCCGAGAAGTCCTTCAGGATCCTGTCCGCAAGGCCCCCTGTCTCCGTAATTCTACCATATCTCAGCCTCCCCTGGAAACGATTTGTCGCGTTTGTCGCATCCCGTCCGATCCCCGGCATGAACCTGCTCATTTCCGCCTCGGCGATCTCGTTTTCCATTTGTCCGTCGCCGTGCCTTGTGAGGTAAGACCTTGTCACGTATAATACCTCTACATCCGCGCCGGAGAACGTCCGCTCAATGATCTCCACTGCTCCCGCCGCTCCGGTACGGGATGGCGTCGTGAAATCCTCCTCTCCTGCCCGCATTCCATCAAGCAGCAGCCCCTGTCCGTTCTCAAAAAGAACTGTCCCATACGCCCTGAGGATCCCTTCCTCCGCAAGCGGGCAGAGCCTTTGCATAAGTTCCGCGTCTTCAAGATAGTGCCGCAGGAGTCCCTCAGAATAAAAGATCTCCAATATGTCTTTGAACTCCGTTTCCGCGATCCCGCACGCCTTCATCCTCGGGCCAAAATACTGATCCCTCAGCTTCACGAGATATGCTCTTCTGTCATCATAGTCCATGCGGCAAAAGCTGCCGAACGAAAGGCCCCATCCCTTCGAATACCGGAGGACTGTCTCCCAGATCCCGAAACCGCAGCTGTTGTGGTTTCCGCTCTTTTCCGACAGCATCCGGTTCATCAGCATATCGTAAGGCGTCGAGAACCTGCACTGCGGATCGCAGTGAGCCCGGGGCGCCGCGTGCAGCGCCTCAAGCTCACCGTATTCCCTCACAAACTCCATCGGATTGACAAGGAATCTTCTTCCGAAGTAGGTCTCCGATCCCCTGAAGGAAGCAGACCCGAAATGCTTAAAGACATGTCTTCTGCCGTCCGGCAGTTCTACTGTGTGACCTCTCTGCGGGCCGCCGTTGGTAAGCACTGTCACCATATTTGCGCCGCCCGAAAAGCCATAGCCGGCGGAGGTGACCGCAGTGCCTGCGCCGTTCCCGACTTCCTTCGCGGCGCAAAAATCAGTCGCCAGTCCCTTTCCCTCATCCCCGTAGGATGCCCCGATGATCACTTTGATCTTCTGCATGGTCCGCTCCCTTCCCGGATCTCTGCTCCGTCCTATGATCCGCTCTTTTTAGCCGCCATATTGGCCGTCAGGCAGTCTGTTCGAACGCGCCCTGTCCAAACAGGTTCTTCTTCTCGCCGTCCTCCAGACATTCCCGGATCCTCGCCGGAAGCTGGTTCAGCGTAGCGGTCTTCAGGTTCCTTCCGAGAACGTTCCCGAAGGAATCCCTGATCCTGTCTTTGTAGATCCTGTAGCAGTCTCCCGGATCGTCGATCGCGATATGATAGATGTTGAATTTCTCGCACGCTTTCTCATACAGCCTGTTTGTGTCGACATTGCCCTGCAGCGCGTCGCCTGTCAGATCGCTGAGCCTTTCTCCCGGAAGATACGGGTTGAGCGGCTCGTCTCCCAGCGTGATGATCACGCCTTTCCTTCCCCTCTTCCAGCAGTCGAGATCCGTGTGAAAAAGTCCCATATACCATGCGGCTGTGTAGGATTCAAAGGCGTTGCCGCCGCCTCCGCGCTCGAAATAGATCCTGTCCAGATGCTCCGCGACGCGAATGTCGGATTCAAACTGCGATATCTGGATCGGCGCCACATCGTAGTCAAGATCCCCGATGCCCATCACCATAAACTCCACGTCTTTCATGCTTCCCAGCACGTCCGTCATGATCACATTCAGCGCCGATGCCGTCTTAAGCAGCGCGCCTCCCATGGATCCGGTCACATCCAGTGCCAGGATCACCGGGCGTGTCATCTGGTGTTCTTCGCTGTCCCGGCACTCGCGGACAACATTGTACGGGTTCAGCGCCGGATCCAGCCCTCTTGCCCTGTACATGTCCTGGGCGCCCCGCATGCGGGATGTGTCCACATTGCCGTCCGCTCTCACTGTTCTTCCCATGTGCGCGGAATAGTCTTCAAAATCCTTTCTTCTCCAATAGCCTCCGCCCATTGTGTGCCTCCTTTCTGCGTGTAAATGCCATTTCTATGGTCATTACCCTATCCTTTTCTTCTGCATTTCTTTATTAGTCTCTTTGACTATATTCACAATATCACGCAGTCTCAGCAGTGTCAAGACTTTTATAGTCTTTTTGACTATTTATTTTCAGATAAAAAGACAGATATAGAAAACCGCCGGACAATACAAAAGCGCCGGGCTTCTTCCTAAAGCCCGGCGCCGGTTTGTAATAACCGTTTACCCCAGTATGCTCTCCTCATACTGCCTTGTATAAAGGGAATAGTAATGCCCTCTCCTCCTCATGAGTTCCTCGTGCTTTCCTCTCTCGATGATCTTTCCGTCCTGCACGACCAGGATCAGGTCCGCGCTGACGATCGTCGAGAGACGGTGCGCGATCACAAAGGAAGTCCTCCCCTTTGTGACGACTGAAATGGCATTCTGGATCGCCTTCTCTGTCAGTGTATCGATCGAAGAAGTCGCCTCATCAAGGACCAGAAGCCGTGGATCCGCAAGGAGCGCTCTGGCAAAAGACAGCAGCTGCTTCTCTCCTGTCGAGAGATGGCTCCCGCCTTCTCCCACCTCGCTCTTAAGGCCGCCCATTTTCTCGACGATCTCCCTCGCTGATACCATCTCCAGCGCTTTCATGATCTCTTCGTCCGTCGCGTCCGGCCTGCCGTAGCGCAGGTTCTCGCGCACAGAGCCCGAGAACAGGTGCGGCGTCTGCAGAACATATCCCAGGTTTCTGTGAAGCCACAGCTGGGACCTTTCTCTTGCGTCGCGCCCATCGATAAGGAGCTGTCCCTCCGTCGGCTCGTAGAAGCGGCACAGGAGGTTCACCAGCGTGGATTTTCCGGCGCCGGTCTCGCCGACGATGGCAATGTTTTGACCGTGCGGCACCGTGAGGTTGAAGTGTTCAAGTACGTTTTCCTCTCCGTCCGGGTAGCGGAATGTCACGTCTCTGAATTCTATGTCCCCGTGCAGTTCCTCCCAGTTCTCGACCTTGGGATTGAAACTGTCGCCATAGCGTCTTATGACCTCCGGCGTATCGGCCACGTCCGGCGGTTCCGCGAGAAGATTCGTAAGCCGTTCGATGTTGACCTGAATGCTGGCAAAGGACGAGATGTTCTGAATGATGAACTGCAGAGGCTCCACCATTCCCATCGCGTAGGAGACAAAGACCGAGAGCGTACCGATCTTCATGATCCCCTCTCTCGTCATGATCCCGCCCTGCCACAGGACGACAGCGAGTGCCGCCGAAGACATCAGCGTGACAGTTGAGAGGAGCATCGCGGAATACCGCACGGAATGTACGGATTCCCGGCGGATCGCCTCCGTATCCTCCTCGAACTCCGCCTGCATTTTGTTCTCGATGCCGAGGAGCTTGATCGACCGGGCGCCGGTGATCCCTTCGTTAAAATCCCCTGTGATCTTAGAATTCATCTCACGGATCTGACGGTTCACCGCAATAAGCTTTTTCTGGAACACGGAGATCAGAAGTCCGGCTGTCAGGAGGAGCGCTACCATCCAAAGCGCCAGACGGACGTCCGTAAGAAACATCACGACGATCGCAAAGAGGATGTAGGAGCCGTTCCAGATGCAGTCCATCATTCTCCAGGATACCGCTTCACCGATCTTTCCCGTATCGCTCATCACTCTCGCGTGGATATATCCGACGCTGTTCTGGTTAAAATAGGAAAACGAAAGCGTCTGCAGATGATGAAACGCCCTGTTCCTGAGGTCCCTGTCGACGCTCATTTCAACGGTCCCGGAGTCGACCATCGTCCTGTCGTTGATGGCAGCCTGGACGACCAGGACCCCCGCATACAGCGCAATGAACAGGGGCAGGCCCTTCAGCGTCCCCTCCGCGATGTAGTGGTCGATGGCGTAGCGTCCAAACAGAGGGTAACAAACGTCGATCACGCTGCATACCAGCGCCAGAAGGATCATCCGCGTCATCCTGCTCCTGTAAGGCCGCAGGTAGGGAACGAGTCTTGGAAGACCGAACAGCGGGAGGGAGACAGTTTCCTGGTTATTCTTCATCCTGCGCCCTCCTTTCGCTCTCTGCCGGCACTTCACTCTTGTCTGACACTCCACTCTCGTCTGCCACTCCACTCTCGTCTGACATTTCGATTCCTTCCATCTGAAGGTCATAGATCTGCCTGTAGATCCCGCCGGACGCAAGGAGCTCCTCGTGGGTCCCCATTTCCCGGATCCGGCCCTTCTCCATGACGATGATCTTGTCCGCATGCATAAGGGTCATGATCCTGTGCGCGATCAGGATCACTGTGGCGCCTTCTGTGTCTTTTCTGAGCGCCGCCCTGATCCTCGCGTCAGTCTCCGCGTCGACAGCCGACAGGGAATCGTCGAAGATCATGACCGGACATTTTCGGATCAGCGTCTGAGCGATGGCTGTTCTCTGTTTTTGCCCGCCGGACAATGTGACACCGCGCTCTCCGACAAAAGTCTCAAAACCCGAGGGAAATTTTTCGATCGTATCGAGCAGGTCGGCGGTCTTTGAAGCCACGCGGACTTCTTCTCTTCCGTAGCGGCGCGATGTGATCGCGATATTTTCCTCGATCGTACGCGAGAACAGATAGGGCTCCTGCAATACCATTCCGATCTGCGAGCGCACGTAGGAACTCTTGATCTTTGACAGATCCGTGTCCCCGATCAGGATGCGCCCCTGCCCCTCTCCGAGGGGATACAGCTTTTCGAGAAGGTACATGAGCGTCGATTTACCCGATCCCGTCCCGCCAAGGATGCCGACCGTGGAACCGGCAGGGATCACGAAGGATACATCTTTGAGAGCGCCGCCGGTTGCTCCTTCATAGCTGAACGATATGTTCTCAAACCGGATATCCCTGTCCATGGGAGGCGTCAGCGCGCCTTCCGGCTCCTTTTCCTCCTCCGCGTTCATGATGTAGCGGAGCCTGTTCAGGGAGATCCCCGCTTTGCTCATCTCGGAAATAACGCGTCCCAGCATGCGGACAGGCCAGATCAGAAGGCTGTTGTAAGATACAAAAGCGATGAACTCTCCGGCTGTGATCATCCCGTTCACGCAAAAGACGGAGCCCATGACGATCACGAGCAGATACTGAAGTCCGGTCATCACATCGCCGGTGACCCAGTAGAGAGAAAGGATCCTCATCAGACGGATCCAGAGAACTGTGTAGATCCCGTTCTGCTTTTCAAACCTCTCCCGCTCGTACAATTCCCTTCCGAAAGCCCGCACGACGCGAACGCCTGTCAGGTTTTCCTGCGCGATGGCGGATAACTTCCCTTCCTCCGTGTCCGCTTTTTCAAACGTATCCCCGATCTTCGCGTAAAAAAACAGAGAGTAGCCGACGACGACCGGAATGAACAGGGAGGCGGCGGCAGTCATCCTGGCGCTGATACCCGCCATAAACCTCACCGCCAGCACGATCAGTACGATGACCCTTACAAGGGACGTCAGCTGTTCGGATACGAACACTTTGATCGTCTCCACGTCTGACGTGCATCTCTGTATGATGTCACCGGTGCTGTTCGCGCCGTGCCACGAGTAAGGGAGACGCTGTATTTTGCCATAGAGGTTGTCCCGCATGCGGCGGACAAAACGCTGGGCTGCCACTTCGTTGAAATAGCGGAACAGGAACCGGCAGATCGCCGCTGCCAAAGCCACAGCGATCACGGCAGCCGCAATGAGCAAAGGCTGCTCCTTAAGCCGCGTGATCCCGCCGATCTTTTCTACCCACGCCAAAACAGACGCCGGAAGATCCGGCGCCTTGTCATCGATCACACTATCAACGGTAAAACTGATGATCCTCGGCAGAACCATGTCCAGGAAAGATACTGCCGAGGCAAAACCATGCTCAGCAGGAAGATCCCGATGCTTCCCCGCAGAAAATAAAAGATCAGGGAGGCAGGGCTGTCGAATTTCTGCTGCGTTCTATGCAATTGATCCATTCTTCGTATTTGCTCCGTCAACTATTTTTCTATCACCGCTCCCGGATCGCCAGGATCTCCGCGAAGATCTCCTCGTTTTCAAAAATGAGAAGGCACAGCTTCTCTCTGGTCCGGGAAATTCCTTCGTACAGGAGGTTCCGCGTTTCCTCCGCGACCTCGCCGCGTACGTGGAGCCGCTTCTCATCGTCATAGTAAAACCGGGAATCCAGGATCACAACGACTTTGTCAAACTCAAGGCCCACGATCTCGTCCGCGCTCAGTCCTCTTCCAATGGCAACACCACCGCCGGGAAGCGTGATCTTATGATACCCTCTGTCCTTGTAATACGCAAGGATCTCCTTCGCCTCCTGCCTTGTCTTCGCAAACAGCACGTCGATGCAGCTGTAGTCGGCAGCCGCCGGCCGCTCCTTCTGGAAAAACAGCTCGCGCATAAAAGAATAGACAGGCCGGTTGATCCGGATATTGCCGGTAAACTCCAAAGAGAGCGTACACAGGTCCCGGATCCTCTCCTCCGCCTTCACCATGACCTCTTCCTGTCCGGTGAGGACGTGCGGATCATGTGCCATGATGCACGGGACCTTCTGTGATCGTACGAACCGTATGATCGTGTCCATTGCGTCCGCAGGGATCCTGTTGGCTTCATCGACGAACAGATAAGCGCATTCTGCCCTGCCGGTAAAAGAGTCCGCCGTGAAGATCTCAACGTTGCGGAGCCTGTCATCGATCACCTTGTGTCCGCTTTGAAGCTTTCCTCCGTGTAAAAAGAGCACCTTCTTCTTTCTTGAGAGATGCATGACCAGATCAAAGAGAAGCAGTGTTTTGCCGGTGCCCGCACTGCCTGATACGGAGATCAGCGGCGCGAGCCGGTCTGTCCTTTCGCTTTCCTTCCCGTCATCAGGGGATGCGGTATCCGCCTTTTTCTCTTCCGATAGCGTCTCGAGGATCCTTCTCTTGAATTCCGCCTGCTGGTTGGTCAAAAAATAGTGGCCCTGCAGGTATTTCTCCGGTGCCGCGACCGGCGAGATCAGATAGTCCGACGCGCGGAAATACTGGTCCAGGTCCTTTTCCACATAGTCGCTAAAAACAGGCCTGCACAGGACTTCCGCCAGATCGCTCATCTCGCAGACCCGCATATACCCTTTATCGTTGAGACAATAGAGCGTTTTCGTCTCCATCACATAGGAGTAAGAAAAGATCATTTTGGAGATGTGGGAGAGATAATACCGGTTCTGGGCGAGCTGTTTTAAGATCCTGTCCTCCGCGATCGCTTCGCTCTTGAGCTCGATGTTGAGAACGCTGTCGCTGCCGGCGGATATCTTTAACAGGTCAAATTCCTTGCTGATGTGCGCAATGGTAAAGGAGTAATAAAAGCCATCCAAAAAAGAGAGCCAGCTGCTCTCTTTCGGAGCCTTTTCCCTAAGATGCGGGACCAGCTCGTCCGTAAGAGAGCGCAGGGACTCTGCCTCGTGCCTGCTGTATTCCTTTTTGTGCATCGCTCCTGTCAGTTCCTTGGCAAGAAGTGAGAAATCACCGCCTGCCGCGGCCCTTGTAAGAAGATACAGATTCATTGCTTTCATTGGGCCTTCGGCTCCTTACCGTCGCGGAAAGTAAGCATCATCTCGTTCGTAAGGCTAAGGTCGTGAGGCTGTCCCTTCACGTCCTTTCTCTCCACCCATACCGCTTCCTTGAGCTCATTTCTGTCCATCGTGATCTGGGTATCCCCATCTACGTCGCAGTAAAAACCTGCCAGGATATCATCCACGATCCCCCAGGGCTGGGATTTGTAATAGCGGATATTCCTGACTTTCAGGCCAACCTCTTCCATCACTTCCCGCCTGACCGTATCCTCAAAGGACTCCCCGATCTCATTAAAGCCCGCCACCAGAGCATAGAAAGAGAGCGCCCTGTCTGCATATTTGGTCAGGATGATGCGGTCGCCGTCCGTGACTCCGATAATGACCGCCGGCAGGATCCTGGGATAGATCGTCCTTCCGCAGTTCGGACATAAGAGGGCTCTCTCCTTCTTAGACGGGACCGTCATGTGCGCGCAGGTACCGCAGTACCGGTTGTCCTTATACCATCCCGCCAGCTGTACTGCCGTATACGCCGCAAAGACCAGGTGCCGGTTCTCCTCGCCGAAGTAGTACTCCGCCCTCATCTGCCGGATCCCGATCCTTGTCAATCCTTCGGGAACCGCAAAATGCGCGATGTCTTCAGGGATTCCCATAAAATACTTCTCCCCGTCGATCGAAAAGAGATAGGTATATAGGATTCCCTCCGGAAGTTCCTTATAGACGGGATAGCGCATGCGTCCCTCTGACACATGCGCCATAAAATCACGTGAACCGCCGTCCGGGAACAGAAAGACCGGGCTGTCAGCATCCGGGACCATTCCGTGCTTGAACTGATTGTCCAATGTATGAGGTGCGATATCCTGGATCATTTTTCGTTCATCCTTCCTGTTCGGAAAAAAGTATTATAAATTCACAACAACCGCCACAATAATGCCAAGGATCGCTCCGGCGGCGACCTGCAGCGGCGTATGTCCGACAAACTCCTTCAAGGTCTGTTCAGGAGTAAGCGTTCCTGCTCCCATCTGTTCAAAAAATGCCAGCATGTCATTGATCACGACAGCCTGTTTGCCGGTCTCCCTGCGCACGCCTCTCGCATCATGCATTACTACGATCGCAAAGAAAACTGCCACCGCAAACACCGGAGAATCCCATCCCGCAGCAAAACCGGTAGCCAGCGCAACGGATACTACAGTCGCGGAATGGCTGCTCGGCATACCGCCGTCCCCAATGAGACGTTCCCACACGATCTTTTTGTTTACAATGAGATGCAGGATCGTCTTAATGACCTGCGAGGAAACCCAGGCGATCGCCCCTGTCTGTATGATCCTGTTGCCGATGATCTGCGCTATCATTTCTCCCATTAATAAACCCCCCTAAAAGCGTCTATCAAAATAGTAACACATAACCTGATAAATCATAACCCGTTTCTGTCCTGAAATGATCTGTTTACAAGATGATTTATGTTCAAAATCATTTGTGTTCAAAATCATTTGTAAACCGGCCTGATTTAGAGTAGAGTATTGAGAGTAGAGAATAATACAGAAAAAAGCAATTCATGTAAAGAACAGAAGGATCATCATTAAGAGAGGTACCGCTATGACTTTCCAATATCCCGCAGTATTCCAGAAAACCGAAGACGGCAAATACACCGCGTATTTTCCGGATCTGGCAATGTGCTTCGCGAAGGGCAATACGATCGACGAGTGCATCAACGACGCGATCGCCGAATGCCGTGAGTGGATCCAGACAGAACTGCTTGACACGCTGGACCTGCCTCCGGTCTCAAGCATCGATGACATCCTGCTGAAAAAGAACGAGCACATCCGCAACATTGCTGTCATTGTAAGGCTTTATGAAGGTTGGGATGAATAAGAGTCAGCGAAGAACAGTCAGCATAAAAAAGACCGGGCATTTCCCCGGTCTTTTTTCTATGCCATTTTAATTATGCCATTTTAATTATGCCCGTATAATTGTGCCTGTTTGATCGCTTATCCCCTCACCTGTCCGTCACCCGAGACCAGATACTTATACGAGGTGATCTCTCTAAGTCCCATAGGACCTCTTGCCTGGAGTTTCTGCGTGCTGATGCCGATCTCCGCACCGAATCCGAATTCAAATCCGTCCGTAAACCTTGTAGACACGTTCACATAGACACACGCGGAATCTATCTCGTTCAGGAACTTCTCCGCCGCCTCACAATTCTCTGTGACAATGCAGTCAGAATGGCCTGTGTGATAGCGGTTGATGTGCTCGATGGCTTCCTCGACGGAATCCACTGTTTTGACAGAGAGCATCAGGGCGAGGTATTCCTTTGCGAAGTCCTCTTCTGTCGCCTCTTCGGCAAAAGGAAGCAGCTTTCTCGAGGGCTCGTCCGCGCGAAGAAGCACCTTGTACTCCTGCATCTTCGCGGAAAGCATCGGAAGGAACCGGTCCAGGACATCCCTGTGGACCACCAGCGACTCCGCGGCGTTGCAGACGCCGATCCTCTGCGTCTTCGCGTTTATGAGGATCTTCATTGCCATCTCAAGATCCGCGTCCTTGTCTACATAGATGTGGCAGTTGCCAGTCCCCGTCTCAATGACCGGGATCCTGCTGTTCTCCACCACCGCGCGGATAAGGCCCGCACCGCCTCTCGGGATCAGAAGGTCCACATACCGGCGCATGGTCATGAGCTCCCTTGTGGCCGCCCTGTCCGTCGTCGCGACGAGCTGCACTGCGTCGGCATTGATCCCGCAATCAGCCAGGGATTCCCTGAGCACGTCGGTAATCGCGATATTGGAGTGGATCGCGTCGCTTCCGCCCTTCAAGATCACAGCACTTCCCGCCTTAAAGCAGAGTGCAAAAGCATCTGCCGTAACATTGGGCCTGGACTCGTAGATCACGCCGATAACGCCCATCGGCACGCGCACTTTGCGGATCTTCATACCGTTGGGCCTTGTGAACTCATCCATTACTTCCCCGACGGGATCGGGCAGCTCCGCCACCTGGCGCAGCCCTTCCGCGATCTGTTCGATCCTGCTCTCTGTCAGCGTAAGCCTGTCGATCAATGCCTCGGACATGCCGTTCGCTCTGCCGGCCGCAATATCTTCGCGGTTGGCGGCAAGGATCCCGTCCTTTTTCTCGACCAGCTTTTTCGCTGCTGTGTAAAGCGCCTCGTTCTTTTTCTCCGTGCTCAGTTTCTGTACGTCAAATCTGATCTCGTTTGCGGTTCTGCAAAGGTTTTCCACTAAACTCACGTTTCTTACCTCATCCTTTTCAAACATAAACGATCCGGATCGCTGTCCGAACATGGCTCCGAATAGTAATACAATACCGTATCCCGAAAGGAATCGCAATCACTTCTGTGATCATCCGACAATCACTCTCTGCGGCTTTCTGTCGAACGGATCCATCGGAACATGTTCCCTGATCTGGCAGCTGTAAGCTATGGCACAGGTGTGCATTCCGGGGCAGGACGACAAGAACCTGTCATAATAGCCTCCGCCGTATCCGAGCCTTCCCCCGTTCTTGTCAAAACACAGCCCCGGCAAGACAACAAGACACTTTCCGGGATCTTCCTTCGTAAAGAGGAACTCCTTTTCCGGGTCCTCCGCGGGCTCCGGAATCCCCCAATTGCTTTTGATGAGCTTTTCCGGCTCATAGAGATAGAACTTCATCTCCTCTTTTGAATTTATCCTCGGCAGATAGACCCGTTTCCCGTCGCGGCATGCAGTATCCAGGAACAAGTGCGTGTCCGCTTCGCTTCCTATACTGTAATAACACAGCACTACATCCGCGTTCCGATAAGCATCAAGCGAAACCAGTTCGCTCAGGATCTTTCTGTTTTGTCTGTCGCGTTCCTCAGGGGCGATCGCGTCCCGTACCGCTGCGGCTTCTTTTCTGAGCCACTTCTTGGTCTGACGCCGGTCCGGCTGTGCGTACCGCCTTCGTACCGCCTCCGCTATTCTTATACCGTCCATCGCAGCCGACATGATCCCGCCGGCATAGCCCGCGCCTTCTCCGCAGGGATACAGGCCCCTGATCTCAGACTGCAGGTCTTCCCCGCGTGGTATACGCACCGGTGAGGATGTGCGGGACTCCAGTCCTGCAACAAACACCTCAGGACCGGCAAATCCCGGGATCTTGCGGTCAAACTGCTCCATACCGTCGATCAGATCGGTTCCAATCGCTTCCGGAAGAAGCCCGCTGAGATCCGCCTCTTTCCATCTCCCGCGAATGCATAGGCCGTTGCCGCCAAGATCGTGCATGCAGGGGGCTTTGGAACTCCCGGTGCATTTGCCCTCTGCGCTTGTATTTGCTTCGGCTGCGATTGCAGCGCGCGCCGCGCGGTGCTCAAACTGTTCTTTGAACGCAAGATATGTCTGCACCGGCACAGCGCCATTCCCCAGCCTGTACGCTTCTTCTTCCAGCTCCCGCTGGAAGACCATTCCCTGCAGCGGATGGTCGCCGCCAAATTCCTCAGGAGAAATGGTACAGACGATCGCGCTGTTCGCCCTGCCACTGTCCCGCGCATGCTCGCTCATTCCGTTCACGGCGATCCTTCCAGGTTCTGAGGACGCGTCTACAATATAGCCGCCCGGGCACATGCAGAAGGAATAGACGCCCCTTCCCGAAGCAGCCTGCGCCGTCAGCTTATAATTTGCCGCGGAAAGACCGAGCCTCTTCATCTCTGCCTTTTCCCATACGCCGTACTGGGCTCTGTCGATCATGCTCTGGGGATGGGAGACGCGAAGTCCGATCGCGAAAGCTTTCTGCTGCATGGGGATTCCCCTCTCATACAGCGATTTCATCGTATCCCTTGCGCTATGACCGGGCGCGAGAATGACCGTATCCGTCTCTATTGCCGCACCGTCTGCAAGGAGCACGGCCTTCACTGCCCCCTCACGGATCTCAAGATCCGTTACCGTTGTGCTGAAACGGACATCACCGCCCGCCGCGATGATCCTTTTACGGATCGCCGGGATCACTTCTCTTAATTTATCTGTTCCTATGTGGGGCCTGCTCTCGTAGAGGATGTCTTCCGGCGCTCCCGCCTCTGTGAAAACACGGAGCACCTCCGCGATCCGGCCCGTCTTGTCATTGACCTGCGTGTTGAGCTTGCCGTCGGAGAAGGTTCCCGCGCCCCCCTCGCCGAACTGGACATTCGAGAAAGGATCAAGTTTTCCGGTCTCCCAATACCGGGCGATGTCCTCCGCTCTCTCCTCCACGCATTTGCCGCGCTCAAGAAGGATCGGCATATAGCCGTGTTCCGCAAGAAACAGGGCGCAGAAAAGGCCGGCGGGTCCTGCGCCGATCACAACGGGGCGGCTTTTCATCGTCTCATTCCCCGCCTCCGGGAAGCGGTAAGCGTCGGGCAGGGCAACCGAAATGTCTTTGCTCTTAAGCTTCGCCACCAGTTTCCTTTCCGCCTGCTGCCCCATCCGCAGATCCACATCCACCGTGTAGATGTCGAACAGCTGCGGCTTTTTCCTGGCGTCGACAGAATGTTTTTTGATCTCAAAGTGAAGAGGCCGGTCGTCCTTAAGCCTGAGTGTTCTTCGTATTCTGTTCTCCAGCGCTGCCATGCCTTGTCCGCAGGGCTGCTTTACCTGGGATATCCTGATCATTTTGCCGCTCCTTTTCCGGCGATCCAGCCGCTCGTCATGGCCCACTGCAGGTTGTATCCACCGCAGAGACCGTCCACATCCAGCATTTCTCCCGCCATGTACAGCCCGGGGGTTCTTCGCGACTGCAGTTCCTCATCGGTTTCCGACAGCGGAACGCCTCCTGACGTGACCTGTGCCTGCGCGAAGTTTCCCGTCCCTGTGATCTTTATGCGAAGCGCGCGCAGATCCGCAAGAATGCCGGCAAGATCTGCGTCGTTAAGCCCTGTTGCTTTCTTTTCCGCCTGAAGTCCGCGTTTCCTTAGGACCAGGTCGAGGATCTTGCGGTTCACAAGGCCCAGGAAAAAGACGCTGAGCATGCAGTTCCTGTCTTCCTGAAGCCTGCGCTCCACTTCCCGCTCCCACTCTTCTTCAGGCAGTTCCGGCAAAAAATCGATCTCCGCCAGTACTTGCTCTCCCGCTTCCAGCGCTTTTGCCGCTGCCGCGCTGATCTGAAACACGGGGATCCCCGAGATCCCTTTCTCCGTCATCTGCACCTCGCCACTGTCAGCACAGAGTGCTTCTTTGCCGCAATACAGCGTAACTTTTGCTCCGCAGCGGACGCCGGAAGCAGCTTTAAGCGCTTTGTCATCCGAGAACAGCTGCACAAGCGCCGGAAGCGGCTTTCTGACGGTGTGTCCTGACTGCACGGCGAACCCGTACATATCACCGCCGCACCCATACTGCGGGCCTGCCATGCCGCCGCCCGCAAGGATGACTTTCCGCGCCGTGTACCGGTTTCCTGCGGCCGTCTCTATTTTGAACAATGTGTGCCGGTCCTGTGCGGCAAATCCCTCCATTCCGGGAACGCGGCAATCGATCGCGTTGACTCTCTCTCCGGTGACGATCTTTACGGAAAGCCCTCGCAAAATCTTTTCGAACGCCTCGGCAATCGTCGAAGCCTGGTCCGTTCTCGGATAGACATAGCCCTGCCTGTCATGCAGGCGGATCCCCCTCGACTCCCAGAACGCCATATGATCCTGCACGGAAAAGCGCGCAAAAAAGGGGGAGAGATCTTCTCCCCCTCCTGTGTGATAGCATTCTTTTGACATGAAAAGGTTCATCAGGTTGCAGCGGCCGTTTCCGGTGGCATAGATCTTCCTGCAGATCTTGTCATTCGCTTCGATCAGGAGCACGTCCGCGCCTGCCATGGCCGCAGAAACCGCCGCCATGCAGCCGGAAGCGCCTGCCCCGATCACCGCGACGTCAGCCGTTATTGCCGTGTGCGTTACAGCGCTTTTCTTTTTGCTCACCAAGGGTTATTCCTCCCCGCATTATGCTGAACTCCGGCTTTGGCTTTACTGCTCCCTCGTAATACCGAGCGCCTGTAATGCCTTCTCCTGCCTGTCTTCCATTTCATCCGCCTCTTCCGGTGTCATGTGATCATAGCCGCAAAGATGCAGCATGCTGTGTGTCACAAGAAACGCGAATTCGCGCTTTTCGCTGTGTCCGTATTCCTTTGCCTGCTCCCTGATCTTCTGCGCGTTGATCACGATATCGCCCAGCATTACGCAGCCGTTATCAGGATTGATGCAGCTTTCGTCGATCGCGCCGTCAAAGTCTGCCGGCACTTCGTATTCCAGAGCCGGAAAAGAGAGGACGTCCGTTGTACTGTCGATCCCCCTGTACTCCATATTCAGCCTGTGCACTTCCTCTTCGTCCGTGATCAGAAGCGAGATTTCCGCGTCTTCCGGAAACCATTCCTGCCTCAATACCTCCTCGCAGACCGCGAGAGCTGTCTCCTCAAAGGAAAAATCATACTTTTCGTTTGTTTGGATATCTGTGTTCAAAACGACCATGGTTTTCGTAGTCCTCGTAAGCTTTAACGATCTTTTGCACCAGCGGGTGTCTCACGACGTCCCTCGCGGTAAGATTGATGAAACTGATCCCGTCCACATTCTTTAAGACTTTCATAGCGACGTCGAGCCCTGAGCGCGTGTTCGGCGCAAGGTCCTTCTGGGACGCGTCTCCCGTGATGATGGCGTGGGAGCCGAAGCCGAATCTCGTCAGGAACATCTTCATCTGCTCCGGCGTCGTATTCTGCGCCTCGTCCAAAATGATATAGGCGTTATCCAGCGTCCGTCCGCGCATGTACGCAAGGGGCGCCACTTCGATTAGGCCGTTCTCCATGTTGCGCTTGAAGTTCTCCGCGCCCATGATCTGGTACAGGGCGTCATACAGAGGACGCAGATAGGGATCGACCTTGCTCTGCAGGTCGCCCGGCAGAAACCCCAGCTTCTCACCCGCCTCGATGGCAGGCCTTGTCATGATGATCCTCTCCACTTCCTTGTTCTGGAAAGCTGTGATCGCCATAGCCATCGCAAGGAACGTTTTGCCGGTTCCCGCAGGTCCGTTCGCGAACACAATGAGATTGTTCCGGATCGCATCGATATATTTCTTCTGTCCCAGCGTCTTGGGCTTTACCGGCTTTCCGCTAACGGTGTGGCAGATGATCTCCCTGTCAAAATCCGCCAGCATTCCCGGCTTCGCCTCATCCTTCATCTCAAGGGCGTAGTCCACGCTCTGGTCCTCGATCTCTCCGCCGACCCTCGAAAGTCCTGCCAGGTTCTCCAGGATGCCGACTGCCTTTCTCACCGCGTTCTCTTCTCCCGTCACCTTGATCACGCCGTCCCGCGCGATCACGCCTACATTCAGGTCCCTTTCGATCTTCCTGATGTAGTTGTCCTTGCTTCCAAAGATATCCCTCTGGACATCCGCGTCAAAATCCAGAATTTCCGTCATGTAATCCTCTTTACAACGTCTAAGGGGGCTTCCCCTTAGTCTCGTTTTCTGCTTCAAAAAAGAGCGCGCACCGCTTCTGCGCGCGGTGCACGCTCCTTCAATTACCGAAACTCATTCACAAATACAATTTACTTTCCGGAAAGGTATTCGTCAATACCCTTTGCGCCCACTTTGCCGGCACCCATTGCGAGAATGACCGTAGCCGCGCCTGTGACAGCATCGCCGCCCGCGAAGACGCCTTCCTTGGAGGTCTGTCCCTTCTCCTCGTCAGCGACGATACAGCCCCTGCGGTCAGCAGAGAGCCCTGCCGTCGTCGAAGAGATCAACGGGTTCGGGGAGGTTCCCAGGGACATGATCACAGCGTCACACTCGATATAGAATTCTGAACCGGGGACTTCCACAGGTCTGCGTCTTCCGGACGCGTCCGGCTCACCGAGTTCCATGCGCAGGCAGGTAATGCCCTTCACCCATCCGTTCTCATCCGCGTGGATCTCGACGGGGTTGGTCAAAAGATTAAAGTGGATCCCCTCTTCCTTTGCGTGGAGGACTTCCTCGCGCCTTGCGGGAAGTTCCTCTTCGCTTCTTCTGTAAACGATATGCGTCTCAGCGCCGAGGCGGAGCGCAGTCCTTGCAGCATCCATCGCAACGTTGCCGCCGCCGACGATGACCGCTTTCTTCACCTTCATGATCGGTGTCCTGGAATCGTCGCTGAACGCCTTCATCAGGTTGCTCCTGGTCAGGTATTCATTTGCGGAGAACACGCCCATCGCCTGCTCGCCGGGGATTCCCATGAACTTCGGAAGACCCGCGCCTGTGCCGATGAACACAGCCTCAAATCCCTCGTTCTTCATGAGGTCGTCGATCTTGGCGGACTTGCCGACCACACAATCAGTCTCTATTTTGACGCCGAGGGACTTGACATTCTCGATCTCCTTTTCCACGACCGCTTCCTTGGGAAGACGGAACTCGGGAATACCGTAGACCAGAACGCCGCCTGCCTTGTGAAGCGCCTCAAAAATAGTGACGTCGTAGCCAAGTTTCGCCAGATCACCGGCGCAGGTAAGGCCTGCGGGGCCGGAGCCGATCACGGCTACCTTATGGCCGTTCTTCTTGTCAGCGCACTGGGGCTTTACGCCCATCTCGCGCGCGGTATCCGCCACATATCTCTCAAGCTTGCCGATGGAGACCGGCTCACCCTTGATGCCTCTTACACATTTGCCTTCGCACTGGGTCTCCTGCGGGCAGACGCGGCCGCAGATCGCAGGAAGGGAGGAGGAGAGGCCGATCACGTCGTAAGCGCCCTTCACGTCTCCCTCTTTGACCTTTGTGATAAAGCCGGGAATATTGATGCCCACAGGACATCCCTCGACACACTTGGGATTCTTGCAGTTCAGGCAGCGCTGCGCTTCCGCTTCCGCTTCTTCTTTGTTATACCCAAGGCACACTTCTTCAAAATTCGTGGCCCTTACTAACGGATCCTGCTCCCTTACCGGGACTTTCTTCATCATATCCATCTTCGCATGTCCTTTCTCTACTCTGGAACGGTACAAAATCCGTCAGTTCCCGCAGTTGCCGCAGCCGCCGTGGTGCGTGTCGCCTTCCTTGGCTCTGAGGTACAGACGTCCCTCTTCTGTCGCGTAAAGCTTCATTCTCTGCATCGCCTGCGCGAAATCCACCTGATGTCCGTCGAATTCAGGGCCGTCTACACAAGCGAACTTCACTTTGCCGCCGACCATCAGACGGCATGCGCCGCACATTCCGGTGCCGTCCACCATAATGGGGTTCATAGAAACGATGGTCTCCACGCCAAGCTGCTTTGTGAGCTGACATACGAATTTCATCATGATCATAGGGCCGATGGCGATCACTCTGTCAAAGCGCTTTCCTTCGTCCCAAAGCTTCTGCAGGGCCACACACACATTGCCGTGAATGCCGTAGCTTCCGTCATCCGTGCAGATATGAAGATCAGAGACTTCGCTCATCTCCTTCTCCAGGATGATGATGTCCTTTGTCCTCGCTCCCTGGATACAGTCCACTGTCACGCCCTGTTCCTTGAGCCACTTGAGCTGGCAGTAGACAGGAGCTGTTCCAACGCCGCCCGCGATGAAGCAGATCTTTTTGTTCTTAAGCTCTTCCACGGAGAGTTCCGTGAGATCTGTCGGTCTTCCCAGCGGGCCGACCATATCGGCAAAACTGTCGCCGACCTCGAGGGACGCCATGCGGTAGGTCTCCCCGCCGATGACCTGGAATACGATCTGTACGGTTCCAGCTTCACTGTCATAGTCGCAGATCGTGAGAGGGACTCTCTCGCCTTCCTCATCTACACGGACGATCAGAAACTGTCCGGGGAGCGCGTATCTGGCAATTCTGGGAGCGACCACATCCATCAGATAGATGTTAGGGGCCAGATTCTCCTTTTTAGTGATCTTGAACATAGCTACCTCCATTTGTGTCATTGACAGACTATTCTCTTGATAAGGTCCTTTTTACAAAAACCTTCTCTATACTAGCACTTCTCTCCGCTGTATGACAATCACGATCTTGTGAAAAAGTGTGCCAAAAATCAGAGACCGTTGTGCATATTTATGCAAAAAGTGAAAACTTCTGTTTTCTCGCCAAACCGGTCCGGTCAGGTTCAGTCGTCCAGGATCTGGTACGTTCCTGTCACGATGTTGCTCCGCAGTCCATACCGGTTGACGAACATCGTCTTAACAGTAAAGATCCCGGGGCGAAGGAGGATCCCGCCTGTATAGAGATTGCTTTTTTCCGTGGGATCCGATCCGTCGATCGTGTAAAACACGCTCCCTACTCCCTGGCTCTCAATGATCAGGAGGAGTTCTTTGTGATAGACGCCGGGCAGATCCCTAAAGACCGGATCATAGACCAGGTAGTTATAATACCTGCTCTTTACGGACTCCATGCCGGACCCTTCCAAAAGGGATGCCAGCGTGTCGAATTCCTCTTCCTCTGACAGGATAGAAACGGCTCTCGCCCACGCGTCGTCGAATTCCTTCTGTCCTTCCTGCGTATTCTTGATGACAAGCATCACAATGCTCATCGCCTGCTCCGTATCTCCCGATTTCTGGAGATACTCGGACTTTTTCAGGTACAGGGCTTCATCGCTCAGATCTGTCCCGCTTTGCTTTACTGTCAGCGCTTTGTCGATCGTTCTCGCCGCATCCGCGTAGGAGCCCTCCCGGGCCAGTTCCATGGATTTTTGCAAAAGCGCCTGTCTTGTATTGGACTGCCTGTACTGATAGTAGAAAAAGCCTGCGACCAAGAGCACTGCGATCGTCATCAGGATCACGGCTCTGCGCATCTTCTTATTCATATGATGGTCCTCTATCTTGATGGTCCTCTATCTGATGATCCCTTATTTGATGATCCCCTGGATGCGGGCGCTGTCAAGGCAGTTCTTCATCAGCATGGCCACAGTCATAGGGCCCACGCCGCCGGGGACCGGAGTGATCGCGGAAGCCACGGGGAACACGTCCTCATAGTCGACGTCGCCGCAGAGTTTTCCGTTCTCGTCTCTGTTCATTCCGCAGTCGATGACTGCCGCGCCGGGTTTTACATACTCTCTGGAAAACATCTTCGCCTTACCGACAGCCGTGATCAGGATATCCGCTCTTCTGCAGACGGCGGGGAGATCAACGGTTTTGGAATGCGCGACAGTGACCGTGGCGTTCTCCCGGATCATCATCATCGCCATAGGTTTTCCGACGATGTTGCTCCGTCCGACGATCACGCACTCTTTTCCTGTCGTCTCGATGCCGCTCCTCTTAATGAGCTCTATGATGCCCGCCGGCGTACATGATTTAAAGCCCGGAAGGCCAATGCTGAGCGCGCCGACGCTCTGAGGATGAAAACCGTCCACGTCCTTTAAGGGAGAGATCGCGCGGATCACCTCATCGGCGTTCAGTCCCTTCGGCAGGGGAAGCTGCACAAGGATCCCGTTGATCGCGGGGTCTTCATTGAGCTCCCTTACCTTCGCCAGGAGCTCCTCCTGCGTTGTCGTATCAGGCATCGCTATTTTGACAGACGCGATCCCTGTGTATTCGCAGGCTCTCTGCTTATTGCGCACGTAAACTGTGCTGGCGGGGTCTTCTCCGACCTGCACAACAGCCAGTGTCAGTCTGATCCCCTGCGCCGCAAGTTTCTCCGTCTCTGCCCTGACTTCGTCCTTGATCTGTCCGGATATCCGTTTTCCGTCAATGATCATTGTCATGGTAACCTCCGTTCCGCGGCCAAAACACCGCTGCGCTACATCTCTTCCAGGAGCTGTTCAAAAGACGCCATATCCATCAGGACCTGCCGCGCTTTCGTTCCGTTGTCCTCACTGACAACGCCGGCTTCCGCCAGCTGGTCCATGATCCTGGCCGCCCTGTTGAAGCCGATCTTGAAAACTCTCTGGAGCATACCGATCGACGCCTTGTTCTTCTCGATGATGAATCTGCCGGCTTCAGCGAAGTGCTCGTCAAGATTCGTCCCGCCGCCGATCTCCGGATCGGGGCTGTTCCCGCCGTTTGCCGCCATGTTGTCGATCATGGTGTCGATCGTGCCGGCCTCGTCGCCGTAGAACGCGTTGTTTGCCTTGATATAGTTGACGACATTCATTACATCTTCGTCGGAAATAAACGCGCCCTGGATCCTTGCAGGCTTCTGGTAGCTCTGCGGATAGAACAGCATGTCGCCCTTTCCGATCAGTTTTTCCGCTCCCGCCATATCGAGGATCGTCCTGGAATCCACCTGGCTTGTGACCGCGAACGCGATCCTGCTGGGCATATTCGCTTTGATGAGTCCTGTGATGACATCCACGGAAGGTCTCTGGGTCGCGATGATCAGGTGGATCCCTGCTGCTCTTGCGAGCTGCGCCAGACGGCAGATCGCGGATTCCACATCGTTCTTTGCGACCATCATAAGATCCGCCAGCTCATCGACGATCACAACGAGCCTCGGCAGGATCTTCTCGTTTTCGCCCGCGCTGCTGCCTTTGGCGCGGATCATGGAGTTATAGCCGTTCAGGTCTCTTGCGCCCGCCGCAGCGAACAGCTTATAGCGGCGGTCCATTTCCGTCACTGCCCAGTTCAGGGCCGCGGAAGCTTTCCGCACGTCAGTGACCACGGGGATCATAAGGTGCGGGATGCCGTTGTAAACGCTGAGTTCGACGACCTTGGGATCGATCATGATCAGCTGCACTTCGTCGGGCGACGCCTTGTAAAGTAGGCTGATGATGATCGTATTGATACAGACGGATTTACCGGATCCCGTCGCTCCCGCGATGAGGAGGTGCGGCATCTTCGCGATATCCGTCACAACAGTCTTTCCGCCGAGATCCTTTCCTGCGCCGAAGGCGAGTTTGCTCTTCGCACCGCGGAACTCGTTTGTCTCCAGAATATCTCTGAGCGCTACGACGGATCGGTGTCTGTTGGGAACTTCTATACCGATCGCCGGCTTTCCGGGGATCGGCGCCTCGATCCTGATGTCAACTGCCGCAAGGCTCAGCTTGATATCATTAGCAAGGTTAACGATCTTGCTGACCTTGACGCCCTGCTCGGGCTGCAGTTCATATCTTGTCACGGAAGGTCCCTGGCTGATATCGGTGATCGTCACGTTGACGCCGAACGTACGGAGCGTTTCCTGCAGCCTGAACGCCGTTTCCTTAAGTTCCTTATCCGTCTCGGCCGAGTTGGCTGTCCGTCCTTTCTCCATCAGGCTGAAAGGAGGGAAGCTGTACTTCCGGTTCTCTTTGTTTCTACTCTGGCCGCTCATCACGGTCCTTCCGGCAGTCTTCCCTTTTTCTTCGCCGCGGTCCCTGTGGACCTCAATGCCCTCCAGGTTCTCCTCCGCAATGGCTTTCGCAGTAACGCGCTGCACTGATTCCTGCTCCGAAAGGGTGCCGGTCTTCGCGGCTGCCTGTACTGCAGGCGCGGTATTTCCTGAAGAGGACTGTTTCCTCGTCTGTTTCGGCGCACTGCCCGCTGCAGGCTTTTGATTGGCGAACCCGGCTTCCGCCGCTTCGATCGCCAGGATCTCTTCCTCCGTCAGGGCGTCCGCGCCCCACGGGATCTCCTCCGGCCCGGGAGTCTTCTCATTCCGAAACGTGTTCATTACGTTGAACGTAGACATTCCGCCCGCGTCCGCAAGATCCGTCTGAAGGCCTTCCGATCCTTCCCCGAATGTCCCGTCTCCCACAAAGACTTTGCGCATCTTCCTGTCTTCGTCTTCCTGTTCGAAAGGAAACCGCAGCTCTTCGCTGAGCCTTCCCGTATCCCTTGTCGTAGTAAAGACAGTCATGGTAGCGCGGCCCGGCGACTTCGGATCAGATCTTCCGGTGTCCGGACCGACCCGCTGCATTTCCTCCGACGCGACCCTGACGGTATTCGCGTCCGGGCGAAGAATGCGTTCAGAAGGGTCTGCCTTTCTAGCGGTGACCGGAGATGCGCTGACGCGGATCTCCTTCAGTTCCGCCTGCTCGTCTGTCTCACGCTCAATGACACGGATCCCATGGACGGAGTCATTCCGGATCTTCTCAGGTACCGGATCGCTCTGCGGCGACGCTTCCTTCGCTGTCTCTTTTTTATCTTTCTTCCTGAAGAGGAAGGATCCCTCGTCCAGGCCGAAGTCCTCCTCTTCCGCTTCCTCAGCCGGTTTTATCTTTGTGTTTAACAGATCCGCCGCGGCAGATCTGTTTTCGGCGGCTTTCTTTCCGGCGTAGTCCTTATCGCCGTCAGCGTATGCGAATGCTGTCTCCGCCGCTTTCCGCCTGCGGTCTTCCTGATTCTGACGATCCTGTTCAAGGAGTTCCTCTCTCTTTTTCCTGGCCTCCGCGGCAGCTTCCCTCCGCATCTCGGAAGCGATCCGGGCCTGCTCTGCCCGAAGCCTTCTCCTCTCCATGAAAGTGGGCTCTCCGCTGAGGATCCTCTGCTCCTCCGCTCTCCTGTAGACAGCGAGAGGCGAAAACTGCGTGATCGCCAAAACACAGATCATAACGACCAGTATCAGCACAAAGACCGAGCCAACATTCCTGAAGGCCTGGTACAGCCAGTACGCGGCAGTCTCGCCGATCAGCCCGCCCCCTTCTCTGGCGGCGGCGCATCGCTGGTAGATCTCCTGCGCGTTGTACGCAGTGGCCTGCCGGATCTCACCGCCCCACAGAGCAAACCCTGTGCAGGCAGACACGAGGAGCATCACAAGAGACACCGTCCTGACAGGCAGCGTCCTCTTTCCCCGATTCGATATGATAAAGAGCACCATAAAGAAAACAAAAGGAGGAACGGCATACGCAGGCGTGCCGAACAGTCCGAACATAGCAGAAGAGAGCGCTTTCCCAACCGCCCCTCCGTAACCCAGTTCGGAGATCATCAAAAACGCCATGGCTCCAAACAGAAGAAGCAGACGGATGTCCCGCCTGACCTCCATGGCTCTGCGCTCTTCCTGCGTGAGCCTTTCCCGGCTCTTGCTCGTGCGCTTCGATGACTTTGTTCTTTTTCCTGTCGTACTTCCGTTCCCCGTCTTTTTTCTGACGGTGCTCGTACTCTTCTTCCCTCTGGATGAAGCCATTCGTTTCGTCAACTCCTTATTTACTGCTGCGGTCCGCCGTCATTTCGTAACTGTGATCCTCTGAAACGATTCTCTGAACCGGTTTCAGATATCAAAATCGTCATCGCTGCCGATCTCGAGGTCGAACTCGTCGTCCCCTTCTTCGGGAAGATCAAATTCCATGCGGACATGGGATCTTCTGGGAGGTTCAGGCAGCGGATTTTTCAAAAACTCTATTTCCTGTATCTCTTCAGCCGCTCTCTCACCCGGATCTTTAAAATGCATTCTGCTCTCCGTTTCGCCGCGCTTTTTCTCAATTTCTTTATGTCAATTTCTTTATGTCAATTTCTTTATGTCAATGAGGCAGCTCTATGTTTTGAACATAAAGCTGCCTGCCCGTAAGCCTTCAGACTCCGCTGCGAGCGATCAGTCCTCGTCCCAGTTGTGGTAAACGGCCTGCACGTCATCGTCGTCATCAAGGATGTCCAGGATCCTGCGGATCTGTTTCATGATCGTCTCGTCCGTAACTTTGACGTAATTCTGGGGGATCATGGTCACTTCCGAGGAAGCCAGGGTGATGCCTTCGTCCTTGAGGGCTTTCTCCACCGCGTCAAAATCCTCTTCCGACGTGAGGATCTCGAAGCTGTCTTCTTCCTCCTGGATGTCGTCGGCGCCCGCGTCGAGAACGATCATCATGAGATCGTCCGCGGTCAGATCGCACTCTTCCTTATCAATGATGATCTGTCCCTTCTTATCAAACATAAAGGATACGCAGCCCGGTGTGCCGATGCTTCCGTTCCCCTTTGTAAACGCGGATCTGACGTTGGCAGCCGTTCTGTTCTGGTTATCTGTCAGGGTGTCCACAATGATCGCGATCCCGCCGGGGCCGTAACCTTCGTACGTGTTGTACTGGAAGTTGACGTTTCCGACGTCGCCCGCCGCCTTCTTGATGCCTCGCTCGATTGTCTCATTGGGCATGTTGTTGGCCTTGGCTTTGGCAATGACCTTAGAGAGTTTGAAGTTGTTTGCGGGGTCCGCGCCGCCTTCCTTGACAGCGACCGCGATCTCACGTCCGATGATCGTAAAGATCTTGCCCTTAGCCGCGTCATTCTTCTCTTTTTTGTGTTTGATGTTCGCAAATTTTGAATGTCCTGACATGTTCTACCTCCTAATCATAGTATTTCCGCACTTTATCCTGAGGACCGCAATGTTTTGGCTCAGTACGCAGAAATACAAACTAGACTATACCATTATCCCGTGAAACCGTCAACTCAGGGAACGGAACCGCGCGTCATTACACAAAGATCCTGGGAACTCTCGCATTGATGTTGCACGCGAGCTCGTAGTTGAACCTTCCCGAGAGATCACCGAGCTGCTCCATCGTGATAGTCTCATCCCCGTCCGTTCCGATCAGCGTGCAGAGACTCCCCTCCTTCGCGTCCGGAATGTCCGTCACGTCCACCATCATCTGGTCCATACACACCCTGCCGAGGATCGGCGCTTTTTTCCCGCAGACAAGGATATAGCCCTTCCCGGAGAGACTTCTGGGATAGCCGTCCCCGTATCCTGCGGGAACAGTAGCGATCCTCGTCATCTCCCTGCTGGTCGTAAAGGTGCCGCCGTAACTGACGCTTACGCCGGGCGCCGCCTCCTTGAGGTAGACGATCCGGGAATAGAGCGTCATGACAGGCCGCAGCGGAACAGTAACACGGCTGACTTCATCCGAGGGCCATAGACCGTATAAAGTAATTCCGGCGCGGACAAGATTCATGTTCGCCCCCGGGAACTCGATGATCCCGGCGCTGTTGGAGCAATGGCAGAGAGGGATCTGATACCCGAGTTCTGTCCTGATCTTTTCTTCGAACCCTGAGTAGCGCGCGATCTGGATGTGCGTCGGCCCGTGGTCCTTTTCGTCCGCCTTTGCAAAATGGGTGAACATGCCTTCCACTGTCACTCCGGGCATATCGATCGCCTTCTTCACGAATGCAAGGCCCTCTTTATCCGGCCTGATCCCGATCCTGCCCATTCCTGTGTCCACAGCGACATGGATCATGATCGGCTTTCCTTCCTCCAGAGCCGCCTCAGAGAGCTGTTCGAGCATATCCTCCCTGAAGCAGGCGGGCCTGATCTCCAGTCTCGCCAATTCCCTGTAGCAATACGGAAATACATATCCCAGAAGAAGGATCGGTTTTTCCGCCCCGTTCTCCCGCAGCTCCTTCGCCTCCTCAAAGGTCGCCGCCGCGTAGCCCCAAACATAGGAGAGCTTTTCGAGCTTCTTCATGATCGGGACCGCGCCGTGTCCGTAACCGTTGGTCTTAAGGACCGCCACGATCTTCGTATCATCGCGGATGTTTGCCCTCATATTTTCCATATTATAAAGGACCGCTTCCAGATCGATCTGCGCCCAGATCCTGTCGTGGCCTGTGGAATCCGTCGTTCTGCAGGACGACATTCTGTCTGTTTCGTTTTCCATTTTTGTCTCCATTCTCATTCCAAAGGTGCCTGAAAGCCCGTCTCCTGATCCGCCGTCTCCTGATCCGCCATCTCCTGATCCGCCGTCTCCTGATCCCTTGTCTTTTGATTTATCTGTTCACATGTCCACACAGCTGTAGGTCCGTCTGCCGGCGCCATCGCAGCCGCAGGCTCATTCTGTTCTCTGAGCGCGCAGAAGATCCCGCCCAAAGCGCTGACCATATCTCCCGCCAGCATTGCCTGCTCACCCTTCTCTTCTCTGCATATATCTCCGGCCATCGCATGGATATATGCGGCCAGCTGCGCAGCATTCTGTCCCGGCACCGTTTTCCGTCCCGCAGCGTCCGTTTCCCCAGCCGCGAACAGCATCGCCGCAGTGATCCCCGTGAGAACATCTCCGCTGCCTGCCGTTGCCATTCCGCTGTTGCCGTTCGTGATCATGCAGATCTGTTCCATTCCATGCGAGAAGATCAGTGTCCTCGCGTCCTTGCCAAGTACAGTGCACCTGTATTTCTCCGCCACATTTCTCATGAGCGGGATCCTGTCCCTTGCCGCTTCTTTCACCGGCACATGGGCCAGATCCGCAAACTCGGCAAGGTGCGGTGTCAAAACACAGACGACTTCCTTTTTCCTGTTACGCAGCAGCGCGTCCAGCTTATCGTCCGCAGCAATGAGCCTTAGCGCGTCCGCGTCCAGGACCAGCCCGCGGATCCCTGCCGCATCTTTTTCCGCATCCGCGGTTAAAGCCGCAAGGATCGTCTTAAGAATGATCCGCGCTTCGGGACCTCTTCCGATTCCCGGCCCGACTGCAACCGCATCTGCCCACGAAAGATCCTTCCTCAGTCTCTCCCGTATCCTACGTGCCGTGTACGATTTCGCCGTAAGTTCGTCAGGCATAGCTTCATAGACCGTCAGCATTGCTTCCGGGAGCCGCTCCTGAATGATCACGCGGTTCTCTTCCCTCGTGAAGATCTTCACCATTCCTGCGCCGCTCCTCATACACGCCTCTGCGCTAAGGAGCGCTGCGCCGCACATTGAGAAGCTTCCCGCGACGATCAGTATTTTGCCAAAGGTTCCCTTATTGCCGCCCGGATCGCGGTCTGAGAGCATCTGTGCCGCGTCATCCCGCTCAAGAGTGTACATCTCAGGGAGGCTCCCGCCGTCACAGGTAAAGCTCCTGTCATTGATCCCGATCTGTCTCAGGACCGTATCGCCGCAGTAACTGCAGCCGGGATACATAAAGTGGCCTCTCTTATAATAGGCGAAAGTGACCGTCAGATCACAGCGAACCGCACAGCCCATCACACTCCCGTCCTCTGAGGAGATCCCGGAGGGGAGGTCGACCGCGACCACTTTGCAGTCCGTCTCTGTCCGATAGAGATTTACGGTTTCCGCGATAAGCGCGGCATTTCCTTCAAGAGGCCTTCCGAGGCCGGTCCCGAAGAGCGCGTCGACGATGACCTGCGGGGAAAATGCATACAGCGCGTCTTTCGTGAAGATTTCCGTCTTAACCCCGTACGCCGCGAGGATCTTTCTCTGGATCATCATGGAAGACTCCTGCGGAGGTTCCTTATCGGTAAGAAGAAGGAACTGTACGCTATGTCCCCTGTCGATCAGAAGTCTTCCCACAGCGAGCCCGTCGGCCCCGTTGTTTC
Source organism: uncultured Lachnospiraceae bacterium (assembly GCA_902768735.1). GTDB lineage: Bacteria > Bacillota > Clostridia > Lachnospirales > Lachnospiraceae > CAG-791. The sequence continues at coordinate 96,743 of CACXMK010000001.1, forward strand.
CGGGTCCTGCTATCACAGTCACCTTCGTGCGGTCAGGATAGCGCCCGATCGTCTCCTGTGTGACAGCAAGAGCCGCCCTCTCCATCAGTACGATGGAAGGGATCCCGATCACTTCCGAGGTGCGCCTGTCAGCGCCGGCCATCTCTCCGCCTGTGAGCAAATATTTCATAAGACCGCCTTTCTGCTTTAACTATTCTGATAAAAACGCCTCTCCCGGATCTTACCGGAAAAGGCGTTTCTGAATTCTGTGATCAATCCAAATCTTAGTTCTCATCATTGCGCCGGATATTATAGGACAGTTTCATCAGACTGTCCTGCAGGTGAACGCTTTCCACCTGGATCCTCTCCGGAACCTTGAGGTCCACATGTGCGAAATTCCAGATCGCTTTGATCGGCGTCTCGGAAAGCACCTGTGTGATCTCGATCGCAGCCGCTTTCGGTACCGTAAGGACCGCGATATCAATATTGTTTTTTGTAATGAAATCCGACATCTGCTCCATCTTAAAGACCGGAACATTGGCGATCGATTTCCCCACGAGCGCCGGATCGATATCAAACGCGCCTTTGAATGAGAATCCCCTGTTCTTGAGATTCATGTAATTGACGATCGCCTGTCCGAGCTTACCCGCTCCGATCAGGATCATATCGTGCTGTTTGTTGAGTCCGAGAATCTTCCCGATCTCATCATAGAGATAACTTGTATTGTATCCGTAACCCTGTTGTCCGAATCCACCGAAATTGTTAAGGTCCTGTCTGATCTGGGACGCTGTGACGTTCATGATCCTGCTCAGTTCCTGCGACGAAATCCTCTCTACGCCTTCACTTTTCAGGTCACCCAGATATCTGTAATAGCGAGGCAGACGCCCTATCACTGCCTGTGAGATCCCTCGTTCTTCCACTGTATCCTATTTTTCCTTTCCACAGGCGCGGCATCGCCCCGTATGTGTACGTTAACTACCCTCTTGTTATGTTGTTATAATACTTCATTTTCATTATATCGGCTTCGGAAAAACACGTCAATTCATCACGTCAATTAATAGCCGGCAACTGCCGGTATATGCACTTTTTTGCCCTGTCTGCAGCAAGGGCCGATTTGACTTCTCAAACGTTTTTCTATATCATGGTAATGTTCAGCGTCAAAACAGCAACAGCTTTTAAATCTATTGAGAGAAACGATCCATGATCCTGGCATGTCATCATATCAGTAAAGAATATCCGGAAAATGTCGTTTTAAGAGACGTCACTTTTCATCTCGAAAAGGGCGACAAAGCGGCCGTCATAGGGATCAACGGCGCAGGGAAGACCACCCTGCTTCGGATCATCATGGGCGAAGAAGCCGCTGACGAGGGGACAGTGTCATTCGAGAGGGACTGCAGCATCGGCTACCTTGCGCAGAACCAGGATCTCTCCTCCGACCGCACCGTATATGAGGAAGTTCTGTCTGTCAAGCAGTACTTGATCGATATGGAGGAACAGCTCGGCGAATACGAGAAACAGATGGAGGTCCTTAAAGGCGAAGCGCTCACCTGCACGATCTCGGTCTACACCGACCTTCTTCACACTTTCGAGCGTGAGAACGGCTATGCCTACAAAGGGGAAGTGACCGGCGTCCTCAAAGGTCTCGGCTTTACGGCGCAGGAATATGACCAGCGCGTGGCAACACTATCGGGAGGGCAGCGCACGCGTGTGGCGCTCGGAAAGCTCCTCGTGCAAAAGCCCGACCTGATCATGCTCGATGAGCCCACGAACCACCTCGACATGAACAGCATCCGCTGGCTGGAGACATACCTTTCAAACTACAGGGGGACCGTCCTGATCGTCTCCCACGACCGTTATTTCCTCGACAAGACCGTCTCTAAGATCCTCGAACTTGAAAACGGCAAGTGCATGCAGTTCGGTGGAAACTACTCCGTCTACGCGGAGCGGAAAAAGGCACTGCGGGAACAGCAGTATCACGCTTATCTCAATAACCAGGCGCAGATCCGCCATCAGGAAGAAGTCATCGAAAAACTGCGGCGCTTTAACCGCGAGAAATCGATCAAAAGGGCGGAAAGCCGCGAGAAACTGCTTCAAAAAACAGAAGTCCTGGAAAAACCGATCGAGATCCGCGACGATATGCATCTCACCTTTACGCCCTGTATCAAGAGCGGGCGCGAGGTGCTCAGTGTAGAAAACCTTTCCAAGTCATATGGATCAAAACAGCTCTTTTCAAATCTCTCTTTCAAGATCCGCCGCGGTGAGCACGTGGCACTGATCGGTGACAACGGCACAGGCAAATCCACGATCCTCGGGATCCTGAACGAAGTCGTCTCCCCTGACAGCGGGGTGATCCGCCTCGGCACGAATGTCCACATCGGATATTACGACCAGGAGCACCATGTGCTGCACAGCGACAAGACGGTATTTGAAGAGATCTCCGACGAGTACCCCGCCATGACCAACACGCAGATCAGAAGCCTCCTCGCCTCTTTCCTCTTTACGGGAGAAGAAGTGTTCAAGAGGGTGGGAGACCTGAGCGGAGGTGAAAAGGGGCGCGTGTCCCTCGCAAAGCTCATGCTCTCCAAAGCTAATTTCCTGATCCTCGACGAGCCCACGAACCACTTGGACCTGGTCTCAAAGGAGGTTCTGGAGAACGCGCTCAACAATTACGAGGGAACGGTCCTCTATGTCTCCCATGACCGTTACTTTATCAACCGGACGGCAAGCAGGATCCTCTCCCTCACTCAGACGGTACTCCTGAACTATCCCGGCAACAATTCCGAAAAAGCGCCGGAACGTTTTATCGGCAACTACGATTTTTATCTGGAGAAGTCGGCGCAGGTCGAAGAAACGCTGCTGCAGGACGCCTTCCGGGACGGGCAGGGAGCTGCGGACGCCTCTGTTTTGGCTTCAGGGCTTCGCCCGCAGGAGGCCAGGGGCTCAGCCAATCAAGACGCCTCTGCCGGCTCTTCGGAAAAACAGAGCTGGGCGCAGCAGAAAGAAGAACAGGCAAGACTTCGCAAGGCGGCCAATGACCTTCGCAAATGCGAGGAAAAGATCTCTTCCGCTGAAGAAGAGATCGCGTCGATCGATGAACAGATGGGACTTCCTGAGAACTATTCCAACGCCGGAAAACTGGCGGAATTACATGACAGGAAAAATCAACTCGAAGAAGAGCTCGCTGTGCTCTACGGGCAGTGGGAAACATTGAGCGAACAGGTATAAAGAACAGATATGCAAAAAAGACCTCCGGGATGGAAAACCACCCCAGAGGTCATTTTTCTTTTTTTATGCGTTCAGCTTCTTACCGAGCAGCTCGGCGACCGCGAGGATGAATTCCTCGGTCTCCATCTTCTGTACATTCTCAAGGGAGGTGATGAGGGCGAGGTCTCCTGTCATCTTTCCGGATTCGATCGTCTCGAGCGTTGCCTCGTCGAGAAGATCCGCAAATCTCACAAGATCCTCCAGCCCGTCGAGTTCGCCTCTCTTTCTGAGAGCGCCGCTCCAGGCGAAGATCGTCGCCACGGAGTTCGTGGAAGTCTTCTCACCCTTCAGATGCTTGTAATAATGTCTCTGCACCGTGCCGTGCGCCGCCTCGTACTCGTAATATCCCGCGGGAGAAACAAGGATGGAAGTCATCATCGCAAGGGAACCGAAAGCACTTGCTGTCATATCGCTCATAACATCGCCGTCGTAATTCTTGAGCGCCCAGACAAAGCCGCCCTCGGAACGGATGACGCGCGCGACCGCGTCATCGATAAGGGTGTAAAAATACTCTGTGCCGATGGCATCGAATTTTTCCTTGTACTCCTCATCGAAGATCCTCTGGAAGATCTCTTTGAAGTGTCCGTCGTAAGTCTTGGAGATCGTATCCTTTGTGGAGAACCAAAGGTCCTGCTTCACGCTCAGCGCATACTCGAAGCAGCTGCGTGCGAACCCTTCAATAGAGCGGTCCGTGTTGTGGATTCCCTGGATGATACCGGGTCCGTCAAACTTCTGGACGGTTTTCCTTGTCTCTGTCCCGTCGGCTGCCGTGAATACGAGCTCGGCTGTGCCGGGGCTGTCTACTTTGATCTCAACATTTTTATAGACATCACCATAAGCATGACGCGCCATCGTAATGGGCTTCTTCCAGCTGCGCACATAGGGGTCGATCCCTTTCACCAGGATCGGCGCACGAAATACAGTGCCGTCAAGGGACGCGCGGATCGTCGCATTGGGGCTCTTATACATTCTGTGAAGCTTATACTCGTCCATTCTGGCAGCATTCGGCGTGATCGTCGCGCATTTGACCGCAACACCGTACTTCTTGGTCGCCTCAGCCGCATCGACCGTGATCTGATCGTCTGTCTCGTCCCTCTTAATAAGTCCGAGATCATAGTACTCCGTCTTGAGATCGATGTAGGGAAGAAGGAGATCGTCCTTGATCATCTTCCAGATGATCCTTGTCATCTCATCTCCATCCATCTCCACCAAAGGGGTCTTCATCTGAATCTTCTGCATTTCATACCTCCAAAAAACTATTATTCAAAAGGTACTGCGACTTTTTCAGCTCTCTGTCTTCTTGTAAATGTCGTACAGCCCGTTTTTGACCATATTTTCATATGCCTTCTTCATGTGCTCGTTCGCCAGCCGCTCCGCAAGATCTGCCTTTCCCGCGCGGATCGCCTCCATGATCGCCCTGTGTTCCTTATTGGAAGCCGTGCTCCTCTCGACGACCGATAGCGTCTTTCTGCGAACGCGCATCACATAGGAGTGATAGTCCACCAAAAGGTGTTCGAGCATCTTCGATCCGCTCGCCTCATATAAGATAAGGTGAAACTGGTTATCCAGCTCCGCGATCTGCTCCATGTGGCCTTTTCCGGCATGGAATTCCGCCAGATAGACGTTCTCTTCCATGGCTTCAAGCTGCTCCGGCGTGATCCTCTCCGTCGCCCATCTCGCACAGAGACCTTCCAGAAGTGCCCGTATCGCGTAAATATCGCGGACATCATTTTCCTGAATGCCTGTAACAAAAGCTCCTCTGTTGGGTATGATCTGCACCAGTCCCTCCAGCTCCAATTGTCTCAGAGCTTCTCTGACAGGTGTCCTTGATACACCAAGCTCCTTTCCGATCCGGATCTCCTTGAGTTCTTCATGCTCTTTGTACCGTCCGTTCAAAATATCGTTTCGGATCTTGTGAAATACCCTCCCCCGCAGGGAATACTTATCGGAGACTTCTTTGTTAAAGTCGTACTCACTGTTCATGTTATCTCCATTCCGCGGTCCCCTAACCGCATCCGTCCTATACGATCATACTGTCAAAACAGCATCTTGCATAATTGTATACATTTAATGCAATTTTGTCAATCAAAAGGGCATAGTAAAGGCCGGGCATAACGCCCGGCCTTTTACAGGATCCTTATTTCACTACGATATTAATGATCTTTCCGGGCACAAAGATCTCCTTGACGATCTTCTTGCCTTCGAGGAAAGAAGCCACTCTTTCATTGGCCTTGGCCGCTGCCATAGCCGTATCTTTGTCACAACCCGCAGGGATCGTAACTGCCGCGCGGACTTTGCCGTTGACCTGTACGCCTACCTCGACAGTAGCGTCTATGGTCTTCGCCTCATCATACGCCGGCCACTCGGAGACTGTAAGGAAGCCTTCGCCGCCTATAAACTCATAGATCTCCTCCGCAATATGGGGTGCAAAAGGAGAAAGGAGCTTTAAGAAGATCACAAGGTCCTCTTTGGAAATGCTGCCCTCTTTGTAGATCTCGTTGAGAAGAGTCATAAGGGCCGCGATCGCCGTGTTGAACTTCATGGACTCGATGTCGTCCGTGACCTTCTTGATCGTCTTGTGAAGCAGCGTCTCGTAAGAGACCGCCTTCTTTTCGTCGGTGACAAGATCTGTGAGACCTGCAACGCGCTCGAGGAATCTGCGGCAGCCCTTCACGGAGCTGTCATTCCACGGAGCGGCACTGCCGTAATCACCCATGAACAGCACATAGACCCTGAGTGTATCAGCGCCGTACTGATTGACGATATCCAGAGGATCGACAACGTTTCCTCTGGACTTACTCATCTTCTCGCCGTCCGCACCGAGGATCATGCCCTGCGCGGAACGCTTGGAGTAAGGCTCGGGAGTATTCACCTCACCGATATCATAGAGGAAGTGGTGCCAGAACCTGGAGTAGATCAGGTGCCTTGTCACGTGCTCCATACCACCGTTGTACCAGTCGACGGGCATCCAATAGTTGATCTTCTCCCTGTCTGCAAACGCCTTGTCGTTGTGTGGATCGCAGTAGCGAAGGAAGTACCAGGAGCTGCCGGCCCACTGGGGCATTGTATCGGTCTCTCTTTGCGCGTCACCGCCGCATTTGGGGCACTTGCAGTTCACAAAGGAGTCGATCCTTGCCAGAGGAGACTTTCCGTCCTCGCCGGGTTCAAAATCCTTGATTTCAGGGAGCCTGAGCGGAAGCTCTTCGTACGGAACGCCAACAACACCGCATTTAGGGCAGTGGATCAACGGAATGGGCTCACCCCAGTATCTCTGGCGGTTGAACGCCCAGTCCTTCATCTTGAACTGAATTCCCGCGTGGCCGATCCCCTTCTCCTCGAGGACTTCGATCATTCTGGCGATGGAATCCTTCTTGTTGTCAAATCCGTTGAGATAGTCAGAGTTCACCATCTCGCCGTCACCGGTATACGCTTCCTTGGAAATATCGCCGCCCTTAATGACTTCGATGATATCAATTCCGAATTCATGCGCGAAATCCCAGTCTCTCTGATCATGGGCAGGAACAGCCATGATCGCGCCGGTGCCGTAACCCATCATGACATAATCCGCGATAAAGATCGGGATCTTCTGGCCGTTGACAGGGTTGATCGCTTCCAGTCCATCGATCTTGAGGCCGGTCTTGTCCTTCACGAGCTGTGTTCTCTCAAACTCGGTCTTCTTCGCACACTCGTCCCTGTAGGCGTTAATGGCGTCCATATTGGTGATCCTGTCCCGGTACTTGTCGATCATGGGATGCTCAGGCGCCATGACCATAAAGGTAACGCCGAACAGCGTATCAGGACGGGTCGTGTAGATCTCAAGCTTCTCATCAATGCCGTCGATCGTGAAATCAACAAACGCACCGGTGGATTTTCCGATCCAGTTAACTTCCTGCTGTTTGATATTCTCGGGATAATCGACATCATCAAGGCCGCTCAGAAGCTTATCCGCGTATTCTGTGATCTTCAGGTACCAGACGTCCTTGGGGAGCTGGATGACGTCCGTATGGCAGATATCGCATTTGCCGCCCTGGCTGTCCTCATTGGAAAGGACGACCTTGCAGTGAGGGCAATAGTTGACGAGCGTCTTGTCCCTGAAGACAAGGCCGTGTTCAAAGAGTTTAAGGAAGATCCACTGCGTCCATCTGTAATAATCGTCTTTGGAAGTATCTACTGTCCTTGTCCAGTCAAAGGAAAAACCGACGCTCCTGAGCTGGCCTGAGAACTTCTCGATGTTGGCGTCCGTGATCACTCTGGGATGCGTATTGGTCTTGATGGCATAGTTCTCTGTAGGCAGACCGAACGCATCGTAGCCGATGGGAAACAGGACGTTGTATCCCTGCATCCTGCGCTTTCTGGACAGGACTTCCATGCTGCTGTAAGCCTTGATATGGCCGACGTGCATACCTGCTCCGCTGGGATAGGGGAATTCCACCAGTCCGTAGAACTTAGGCTTATCGCTGTGATCCTGTGCTACGAAAAGACCGGCATCATCCCACTTTTTCTGCCACTTGGGTTCAATCTTCTTATACTCGTACTTCATGAAATGCAGATTCCTTTCATTCTCCTGTTTCGTTTGGCGATGATAGACATCCTGTTCATTCTAATCCCCGCTCCATTACTTTGTCAAATCAGGATGTCTGTTTTTTGCATTGTTCCTCGCTTATGCGCAAACCGGGACATATCAGATGATACGTCCCGGTTCTGTTCATTGCTATGAGCTTTCGTGACAAGATGTCACTGTATTGCCATCTCTCGGCAGGTCCGTCTGTCCTGGGATCAGTCCTCGATGCCTTCTGCAAGCATTGCTGCTCTTGTCTCGACTTCCTTAGCCTGGATATCAGCGGGAGCCTGCTCATATCTTACGAACTCATACTCGTAGTCGCCGCGTCCGCCCGTCATGGAACGGAGAACTGTGCAGTAGTCGAACAGCTCGGACTGCGGAACTTCCGCCTCAACGATCTGCTTGCCGCCGCCGATCGGATTCATGCCGAGAACTCTGCCGCGTCTCTTGTTCAGGTCACCCATAACATCACCGGTGTAAGTATCCGGGATAGTAACCTTGAGGCTTACGATGGGCTCAAGCAGAACGGGGCCTGCTTCCAGGAAGCCCTTCTTGAAGGCCTGGATGGAAGCGGTCTTAAACGCCATTTCCGAAGAGTCTACCGGATGGTAGGATCCATCGTAAAGGACGCAGTTGACGCCGACAACGGGGTAACCGGCAAGCGGTCCCTTCTGTACGGATTCGATGATACCTTTCTCAACAGCGGGGAAGTAGTTCTTCGGAACAGTTCCGCCAACGACTTCGTCGCTGAACATATACGCAACGCTCTGGTCTTCCAGAGGGCTGTATTTCATCTTGACGTGACCGTACTGGCCGTGTCCGCCGGACTGCTTCTTGTACTTGTACTCTACGTTGGAGTTCTTGCGGATGGTCTCTCTGTACGCTACCTTCGGAGCCATCGTATCGATCTCGACCTTGTACTCGTTCTTGAGCATGCTCTTTACGACTTCGAGCTGCATATCGCCGATGCCGTACATCAGAGTCTGTCTGTTGTCAGCGTCATTGACCATCTTGAAGGTGGGATCCTCAGAGGAGATCTTAGCCATCGCCTGCGCGATCTTGTCGACGTCGTTCTTGTTCTTCGCCTTGTATCTGATATAGGTGTAAGGCGTGGAGATGCTCATCGCTTCATAGCGGATCGGGGTTGCCTTTGTAGACAGTGTATCACCCGTCTTCGCATCGCCAAGCTTCGCGACTGCACCGATATCACCTGCCTGCAGCTCCGGAATTTCAGAGGTCTTGTTGCCGAGCATGATGTACAGCTTGCCGAGTCTCAGTTCGGTCTCAAGCTCGCTGTCATAGACAGTGTCATCTGTCTTAAGAACGCCGGAGTTGACCTTGATCAGGGAATACCTTCCGATGAAAGGATCAACGATGGTCTTGAAGATAAACGCGCTCTTCGGCTTGGAAGCGTCATAGTCAGCGTCAAACTTCTCGCCGGTCTTCATATTGGTGCCGCTGATCTTGCGATAGCCGGCATTCGGGAAATAATTGACGATATCGTCAAGGAGCAGGGATACGCCCTGGCAGGATGCGCTCGCGCCCATCTCTACGGGAACGACGGAGCTGTCCATAACGCTCGTTCTGACCGCGTCACGGATCTCTTCCTCTGTGAACTCATCGCCTTCAAAATAGCGCTCCATGAACTCTTCACTTGTCTCAGCGACAGTTTCCATCAGAGTGTCATGATAAGATGCAAGCGAATCCTCGCTGTCCGCAGGAACCGCAACTTCCTTCACGCCCTTGCCTGCGATCTCATAGCCCTTCTGGGTGATCACATTGACAGCTCCCGCTAACTTTTCGTTCTTGAAGTAAGGGAAGTTGAAGGGAACGATCTTAACGCCGTACAGGTCGGAAAGCTTCTCAGCCACGTCGCTGTAGGAGACATTGTCGACATCCATATCGGAGATATAAAACGCTCTCGGAATATTATACTTTTCGCAGAGCTCCCATGCTCTCTCGGTGCCGACTTCGACACCGGCCTTGCCGGAAACAACGATGATGGCTGCATCGGCAACGCTGATCGCCTCCTCGACTTCTCCCACGAAGTCAAAGTATCCGGGAGTGTCCAGAACGTTGATCTTGCAGTCCTTCCACTCGATGGGAATGATAGAAGTGCTGATCGAGAATCCTCTCTTCTGCTCCTCTTTCGTGAAATCGCTGACGGTGTTTCCGTCTTCGACCTTACCCATTCTGGAAGTCAATCCTGTCAGGTTGCACATAGCTTCTGCCAGAGTTGTCTTCCCGGCACCGCCGTGACCCAGAAGGACGACATTTCTGATCTTATCGGTAGTATAAACTTTCATTTCCAGACCTCCACTATACCAATATATTTAGAGAATTTGTTCCCGCTATCGATCGAGCGAAGAAACAGTCCAGTATATTTTAGCAACTCTTTGTTCTCTTTACAAGAAGAATGTTGTGAGTTAGGAGAAATGTTGCGATGTTTGGAAATAAAAGCCCTTCCGGCCCCATCGGTTCTTTTACTATCAATTATCTCAAAATGCCGTTCGCGTCCGCCCAGCACCGGCACCCATTAACGGTGATCCACCTGTTCACGGCAAGGACGCCGTTCCTGCAGCAATAGTACTTCATTCCATTCAGAACAAGGAGGCCCTTATGCATCTTCCCGCTCTTTTCCAGGTAGAACCATCTTCCGTCCACTTTTACCCAGCTCTGCGTGGCCATAGTGCCGTTCTTCCTGAAGTAATACTTTTCGCCGTTTAGCGTCGCGAACCGGTTCGCAGCCATGACTCCCGACTTTGAGAAGAAATACTTCTTCCCGCCGATCGTTGCATGCCCAGAAAGCATGATCCCGCGTTTCCAGTCCTTGTAGCCTGCCGCACGGTCGTCTGTAAGGTAGCGCATCTTACCGCTGATCTCGCGGAACCCGGTCAGCAGGATCCCCTTGTTCTGCTCCTTGTAATCGGAGTAGAAGGCATCCATGAAGTAATACTTCCTCCCGCTGATCGTCTTCCAGCCGGAGAGCATGATCCCTTCCTTTGACGGAACGTACGCCGAGTAACGGTTGTCAGCAAAATAGTACGTCCTGCTTCCGACCGACACCCAACCGGTCATCATCTTTCCGCGCTCGGTTTCAGTAAAGGGCGACTTGCGCTCGTCAGCAAAATAATACCTCCTCCCGCTGATCGTCTTAAAACCGGTAACAGCCGCTCCGGCGTTGTCAGTGTAATACTTTCTGCCGTCTACGGCCACCCACTGGTACGGCTTTACGGTGCCGTCGTCGCCAACGGGATACACCCTGCCGTTCATGATCACGATTCCTGTTACCTTTGTGCCGTCCGTGTCGTAATAGCACAGGCCGTTTTGCGTTGCGACCCACTTGTCTCTCACCAGTTCTTCGCCGTCAAAATAATACTCCTTACCGTTATCTTCGACGACGCCTTCGGTAAAGGCGATTCCTTCGGAATTGAAGTAATACGACGTGTTATTGATCGTAAGCACGATATTCATAGCTGTTTTTCCGGTCTCGGGGTCTGCGTACAATTCATTTCCGTTCCTGCTTAACCAGCCGGTCTGCATCATTCCCCCGTCACCGAAGTAGTACAGGCTGTCGTTTACGTAATGCCAGCCTGTTACAGGGACGCCTTCGCTGTTAAAGAGATAGGTATCGCCGCCGATCGCCGCGAGGGTATCTTTAATGGGCACACCGTTAACGAAATACCTGTACACTCCCGTATGCACTTCCTCGATGTACGCTTCCCGGTCGATGACCCACACGTCCTCGTAGACGTCCTCCATGTGCGTCTCAGCGTCATGGTGGACAGTGACGTATTCGCATTCTTCTCTGTAGCTGGGAAAGATCTCGTCACCGTCAACAGGATCATAGTAATGAATGTCCGCTCCCGTCGGATGCTCGTAAAGATGGTCGTTGATTTCAACAACATCTTCAGACCTGAACCGGCAGATTGTGCACTCGTAAAACCAATGCCTGACGCGTTCGTCCCATGCCTCCTTGTCGACGACCTCCACCTCCCCAGTCTTCTGATTCTCGTAGTGGCCAACCTCGTCATGGTAAACTTCTTCGATGACTTCCCTCCATTCTCCGTCCCCGGGCTCTTCGGCGTCCGGCGCGGCGATCATGGCGGGCCTGTTTGCTGTCTCATGGTTCTCTTCCAACGCGGCCTGCACGGCAAAGACGGGGAGTGAGCAGGGGCTTATTGCCATTATAGCCGCGAGCAGCACCGCGGCAAATCTCATCTTTCTCATACCATCCTCCTTCTGTAAAGTGGTGTTTTGGCTTCTATAATCGTTGCTGATGGGTTCTCCTGAATGCATTTATCAGCCCCATAGGGAAATCTTTTACAGATCTTGCGCATGTGCCGCCCACGCGCAGTCATATTTTGACAGCATCCCCTGTTTCCTGATGACAAGGAAATGGGGCCCCAGGTTTTAAGGCCATGGGACCCTTGTCGTATCAGCCGCAGTCATGCAGCTTTCTTATCCTTTTCCTGCTCTCATTCCTGGTTACTTCACAATCAACCTCCTTCTGTAGAAGATGACTCCGGCAATTCCCGCAATAGCCGTCATCAGCACAAGGCTCCAGGCACCCATGCCGCTGTCATCACCGGTTCGCGCGCCGGGAGGCGAAGGATGTTTCACGGTCTGTGCCTTATCCTCAAGGTCCCGATGGAAGCCGATGACGGTCTCATCGCCGGTCTTAGAATTGATCTCATAAAGAGTTTCAAATACTACGTACTCACCTTCCTTGAGCTTCGAACTGTCAAATGTAAAGGAAACCTTTACGGTCCCGTTCGTTTCTTTTGTCGTAAACACCGCCTCTCCGACGATTTCACTTCCTCCGGCTTTAGCTGCTTTGCCGGTTGATTTGTTCATCAGAATACCGCTCACCCGGCATTTCGTACCAGGCATAGCGTTCTTATACTCAACATCGTCTACGATTGTAACTGTCCCATTGTAGGAAATTTCATGGTCCCCGTCTTTTGCGTCTGTTGCGGTAGTACGGACTTCCGGCACATGAACAGTCTGTTCTTCGTCGTTGATGTCCTTATGCTCCGCAACGATCCTGCCTCTGCACACAATCTCTTCGTACGCCACAAGGCTCCTGCCGCCAAGTCCGCTTGTATTGAACGTGAATGTGACCTCTGCCGTGCCGTCGGCTGTATCAGGGATGAATGTAGCGGAAGCTGTCACTTTCTTGCCGTCGACCAGGACGGACTCACCGGCCGCTTTGTCCATGAGGACACCGCTTACTTCGTGGGGCACGCCCGGAGTAAGGCCCTCATATGTAATCGTATCGGTCAGCTCCACGTCAGAACCGGCAGGCACAAGATGTCCGCCGCTTTCCTTGTTGACAAGCATGGTACCGATCTTCGGAACTGCGACCGTCTGGTTATCGTTGTTAATGTCTTTATGGACAGCTAACTCAACTCCATTGTGGCTCACTGTCTCTCCTACCACGAGCTCCTCGCCCGCAAGGTCGGAAGCATCAACCTTAAAGCTTATGTAGAGGACGCCGCTCACGATCTCACCGTCACTGCCGGAAGGCGTGAAAGTGACTTTTTCCGCATCAAACGCGACACTGCCCTCGCCGCTCGCCGCGACGATCTCGGAAGGAACGGTATGCGCGTCGTCAAAGCTGATGCCGCTGCCCTCGGGCTTGATCTTAACTTCACCGCCGACCTCATAGGTCTTGCCGGCAACCAGTCCGTTATAAGAAACCTCGTCGACGACGATCCTGTCCTTTGCCGCGAGCACTTCCTTGCCGCCGGATTCGCCGTCATAAGCGTTCGTCTCGATGCCGGGGATGACGACAGTCTGCTCCATGTCGTTTATGTCCTCATGCTTTGCAACAACGTGACCACCACAGGAAAGTACCTCGAACGCAATAAGCGCCTTGCCATCAAACCCATTGGTATTGAAGGTAAATCTTACTTCTGCGGTGCCGTCAGCTGTATCCGGAATGAACGCGGCGGAAGCTTTCACTTCCTGCCCATTGACCAGAACCTGCTCACCCGTCGCCTTGTCCATAAGGACGCCGGTGACTTCGTACGCATCGCCCGGGATGAGGTTCTCGTAAGCTACCGTGTCTACGAGCTCGACATCGGTGTCCGCAGCCGCGACGTGCTCACCGCTCCCGTCGACGACCAAAGTGGTGCCGATCTTCGGGAAATGAATGGTCTGTTCTTCATCATCCGGGTTCCAATGTTCCGCACCGGGGATATTCTCCCAGTCATCGTTCGTATCGTCCGGCACAAGCTCTTCTTTTACTACGAGCGTTTTGCCCCCAAGAGCTTCTTCGCTGCAGCTGAACTCAAATGTGACATCGACTGTTCCAGCCAGTTCGTCACCTGTCCTGAATTTCTTCAAGGCAGTGATCCCGTTTCCGTTTTCATCCTTGAAAGGCTTTTCCGTAGCCTTGTCCATGAGCGTGCCCTTCATCGTATAGTCGGTGTTCTCGTTAAGGTACTCATAGGATACCGTGTCAATGATCCTTATCAAGCCGTTCCCGGCGTATGCCATATGGCTGCGGGTCAGCTCGTCAACAGCGGAGGTTCTGATCGAAGGAGTCTTGGGGGTGTCGCTTACCGATATAGAATTTCCTACAGGCTCCATACCATGTACTACAATAAACTTTGCCTGCCCCTCGCTGTTCAAGACAATATTACCGATCAGCATGGATGCGCCTCCACCGAAATCGGGGTTGTTCTCATAGCCGTCAGCGGGCTTTGTCTCAGTAATGGTGACTGTGCCAAGCGGAAATGTCGGGTTGCCCCTATTGTCAAGGTAGAACTCGTCTCCGCTCACAAAAGTTTCTGTCTGTACACAGTCACTGAAACGCGCAATATACTCACCGTTTTTCTCAATGGTCTTGATGGTCCAACTGCGCTCGGGCCCGGAAGGCAGCTCTTCTTCGGAATCATAGTATCCCTTGTAATAGCTGAAGGTAAATTCAGTTCCGGTAAGGCTCCTGGCCTTTACGCCGTTTGCCGCCTTCTTAACGATTCTGATCTGTGCCGGGTCCGTCTTGGGAGTGTCCTCCACCATGATCTCCAGAGGGACACCTGCCGCGAGACCGCTCTTATCAACGTTGAATACTTCTTCGTTAATGTAGAAGCCTTCAGGGGCTTTGATCTCCTTGACCCAGTAGTCACCTGCAGGAAGGCTCTTGCCCGATGCAGCAAGACCGTCTTCGTCTGTCACGAGGACATCAACCGGCTCTCCGGAACAATCCTCGCTGGCATAGATACCGAATTCCGCGCCTGCAAGGGAATAGCAGGTGTTGCCCTCAGTGATATCCGGGTTGCCAGACTCTTTAACGACCGTTACGCCGACCTTCACAACAGGCTCCTGAACAGTCCTGTCGATCAACGAATAACGTGCCTCCGCTTCAAGCGCGGGAGTTGTGTCAATAGAGAAATTACCAACCTTGTTGTAACCTTCAGGGGCCTTTACCTCTGTAACATAGTAATTCTGTATAAGCAGCTTATTTCCGTCCGCATCGGCCTTAAGCTGCTCCGATTTACCGCTTGCGTCTGTCGTCACCGTGCCAACCAGCTTGGTACGCTGCACATCTTTGTAGATGTTAAAAACCGCGCCTGCAAGGGAAGGGGCTTGTGTTCCCTCGGGGACACCCTTCGGCTCCTTGATGATCCGCAGGAAAACGTACTTGTAGTTCTCTGTGACTTCTACCGACTTACTGTCATTCGATGCAAGTGTGACTGAGTATACTGTATTACTGAGCACATAACCGCCCTTGGTGGGCGCCTTCGTCTCGATAATGTAATACGTACCCGGGTCAGTTTCGTACGAGTTTGATTTTCCATTGCTGTTGATCGTCAGGGTCTTGATCGCGTTTCGCCTGCCTGCCGCGTCATCCCTTGTTTTATAGACACCGTACTGCGCTCCGGCAAGGCTGTAATTGCTGTTAGCCTTGATCTTTGCCAGCATCTCTTCATCGCTTTCATTCGGTGCCTTCTCGATGATGAAGGACGCCTTGTGCGGTACAAGCTCGAAGCTTCCAAAGCCGAAGTCCTGGTCAGTCCTTCCATATGTTACAACGTACACATAGTATCCGCCCGGGACTGACAGATCCTCAATCGCACTGACGAATGCCTTGACATGCTCTTTGAGCTTGTTCGTCGTATCAATGAACCCGTCGCCTACATTTGATTTATACGCATAACCGAGGCGCGCGTATATCTCTGCTGCAGCCACATGCGTCACGATGTTGTTGGTGCCAGTGTCAGTAGTACCCGTAATTCTCTGGACTGTCGCCTTGCCCGGACCATAAGCGCCATAATAAAACGCTTTTACGAGCATCGGTGCCGTCATCTCGTAAACCTTAGTGCCGGTCTGGCCGACAATATTTCCTCCAAGACGGGGGTCCACGCAGATCGTATTACCTACCGCTTCGCTGTCATTGAGCAGGGCTGTGTAACTCGCCGTTTTCCAGGTACCATACCCCCTCGACTCATAAAGGTAGTAATGTCCCTGTCTGGACGTGATCGAGACTTTGTCAGACACGTCTTTTTTTGAGCCGGTACCGCCTCTCGTCCAGTCCGGCTCAGGAGCGGCCTTTTCCGACGCGCTTTTCAGGGGCATGGCAGTTTCATCGGGTTTCGTTGTCTCATCGGCCACATCGGGTACAGTGGTTTCGCCACTCCTGCCGATCTCTTCTTCTGCCGCGTGTTCCACATCCGACGCCTGAGTACAGCCGGCGTCCGGGTCATCGGTAGTCTCTGCTTCCTGTACAGCTGTGCTGCCGGCATCCTGCTCCTTTGCGATTTCCATCCACGGCTCATTTGTGCTTCCTATGTCCGATTCATCTGTAGCTCCGGCATCTGGTTCCTCTGCGGCCTCTGTCACTGTCTCACCTGCACTTCCGGTTTCTGGTTCGTCTGCAGCCTCTGTTTCGGGTTCTGTGCCCGAAATCGCAGTTTCTATGCCTCTTTCTTCTGAAGCTGCAGTATCTGTATCCGCAGCGCCTGACATCGCCGCGCCTTGCAGGGCGTATGAAAAAACAAGCACCGCCACGAACACGGATGCCACAATCCTGTTCTTCCACTTTTTCATTTTTCCCTCCGTTTTGAAACGCCGCGCTGTAATCTTACGGCAGCGTTTCTGATCCTGATTTACTGTGTTCCTCTATGTACTGAACAGGCTCCCTCCATGATCGCCAGATCACTGGACAGCAGCAAAACCGCTATACGGAGATACTCCGGTGCACAGCTTTGCAAAGCCTGGTTGTTTTTGTTTCATTTTAATTAGCTCAAAAATGGTAAACTGCGCGGAACAGAGCGCGGAAAGACAGTCTTGCGACAACGGGATGTGACCGTCCTTGGTTCCGAGGCATCAGAACAATGCCGGACTCGGAGCCGATGAAAAAAGTATAGGGCTGCTGCCAAAAGCTCAGCAACAATTGTTTCACAACTACGGCGCACAAAAAAAGCACACCGCGCGGTGTGCTTTTTTAATTTCGTTATTTTCGTTTTTTACTTGGTGTTTTTCGAGTGGTTTTTCCGCCAAAGGCTCAGTTGCCGAACAGGGTGTTCAGGATGCCTCTTCCAAGGCTTGCGCCGAGATTACCGCCGAGCGTCTTGCCGAATTTGCCACCGATCGTTCCGCCGACAGTCTTTCCGACTTCGCGTCCAACAGTGCCGGCCACAGTGCTCCCTACTGTCTTGGCAGCTTTCTTCTTGGCAGCAGCTTCCTTCTGTGCCTCACGCTCTGCCTCACGCTCCGCTTTCTCCTGCTCTCTCTGAGCAGCTTTTTCTGCAGCTAACGCTTCCTTTTCTCTGAGCTTCGCTGCCGCCGCTTCCGCCTTCGCAATCTCAGCTTCTTCTTTTGCCTTTGCCAGCGCTGCTTCCTTCTCAAGACCCAGTCTTAAGAGGATCTCGTATGCAGAATCCGGGTCATAAGACTCAGCATATTTTGCATAGAGGAGACTGTCTCTGATACTCTGCGCTCTCTCCTCATCTGTCACAGCGCCCATGCGGCTCTGCGGCGGGAGCACTTTACACCTCTGCACGATCCCGGGCGTACCGTCTTCCTGCAGGAAGGAGATGACAGCTTCACCGGTTCCAAGTCCCATGATCGTATCGAACGTATTGAAAGCAGGATTCTCGCGGAACGAGTCAGCCGCAGCGCGGACCGCTTTCTGGTCTGCCGGTGTGTAAGCGCGCAGTGCGTGCTGGATCCTGTTGCTGAGCTGCGCCAGGACGCCGTCCGGAATATCCCTGGGATTCTGCGTGCAGAAATAGACGCCAACACCTTTGGAGCGAACCAGTTTAACGACCTGCTCTACCTTCTCAAGAAGGGATTTCGGAGCGTCGGCAAACAGGAGGTGCGCCTCGTCAAAGAAGAATACCATCTTCGGCTTCGAAGGATCCCCTACTTCAGGGAGTTTTTCAAACAATTCAGAAAGCATCCACAGAAGGAATGTGGAGTAGAGCCTTCCGTTATTGATCAGGCTCTCGCTATCAAGAATATTGATCACGCCCTTGCCATCCTCTGTGGCGATCCAGTCACGGATATTGAGTCCGGGTTCTGAGAAAAACACTTCTCCTCCGTCGATCTCCAGGGCTACAACCGCACGAAGGATCGCGGCGATCGAAGCCGGGCTCATCTTGCCGTACTCCGCCTCAAACTCGCTTCGGTTGGCGTTGACGTAGTTGAGCATGGACTTGAGATCCTTTGTATCGATCAGAAGGAGGCCGTTGTCATCGGCGATCTTGAAAACGATCGTGAGGATATTGGTCTGCAGCTCATTGAGTTTCATGATACGGGCGAGAAGGAGCGGTCCCATCTCCGAGATCGTGGTCCGCAGCTGAATGCCCTTTTCCCCGTAGATATCCCAAAAATTGACGGGGTATCCCTTGAAGGCAAACCCGTTCTCCGCGAGGCCGAATCTCTCGATCCTCGCCTGCATATCCTCGCTGTCCTTACCGGGAGCCATCATTCCTGCAAGGTCACCTTTGACATCCGCGAGAAAGACAGGAACTCCCATATCACTGAAAGCCTCTGCCATGACCCGGAGCGTAACTGTTTTTCCGGTTCCCGTCGCACCGGCGATCAGACCGTGCCGGTTTGCCTTTCCCGGAAGAAGAAATATCTCCTCACCTTCATCATTGATTGCCAGCCAAACTTTACCATCCTTAAACACTTTGTCACCCCCGTTAATTCTGATTATGCGCAATCACAACCATATAAGAATATTATCATAAAAAGCCACAACTATTTCAACTATTTTCAGTATACACCAAAACCATTGAACGATGTTGTAAATCATGATAATGTAGATTTGTTGACCTTTTTGATTTATTTTCTAAGACACTATACAATGATGACCGAAGCCCTCTTATTAATGAAAAGAAACATCATCAGATTCGCTGCGTTTGCCTTAACTGGTTTTCTGTTACTGCAGGCTGCTTCCTTTTTTTTTCGTGGAAGTTACTGGTTCAGCAGAGGATTTATTTATGATCGAACGGCAAGGCTGGCTGCATTTGACACAGAGACACCTGGTCAGATCGATGTGCTCAATCTTGGGGACAGCTTAAGCATCTGTGCTCTCTCCCCGCTGGAACTGTTCAGGGATTACGGTATCACTTCCTATAATCTCGGACAAGATATGCAGTTTCCTGTTGAATCTTATTATGCCTTAAAGCATGCGTTAAAGACACAGCCCATAAAAGTTGTGCTGCTGGAAACAAATGCCATTTTTTATGAAAACAGCCTTGCGGATGAAGGCGTGAAAACTCTGTCTGAATCACTGCAGAGCCTATTTCCGTTCTTAAGATATCACAATCTTTGGAAAATACCGTTTATGAAAAAGAGTATCCGCAGTTATTTCAAAGGATATACGATCAACGAAATAGAGCGGCCGTTTACATACGATAAGGAATATGACTTCAACAATACTACCGTCTATTATCCGATAGCCAGACAGCAACTATTTCAATTAAAAAGAATTCAAAAACTCTGCGAAGACTATGGGATAACACTGATCCTGTATAGTTCCGCTTCCATCATGAACTACTATACGATGCGTAAACATAACACTCTGATTGACATATGCAGAGAAAACGGAATACACTTTATTGACGCCAACTACGACATTGCTTCCGTAAACGTAAACTGGGAAACGGACACTTGGGATAATGGTGACCACCTGAATCTCTCAGGATGCAGGAAAATGACCGCTTATCTCGGAGACCGTCTGAGAGCCACAGTAAATGATCTTCCTGATCACCGTTCAGACCCTCTCTATGTATCATGGACAGAAATGTATCAGGACTATCTTGCTGAAGTCGAAAAGATGGAAGGAAAGAACTATTCGATGATCGAAAATGAGCTCAGGCATTAATATCAGTAAAAAGCGCACCGGCTTCATCACCGGTGCGCTTTTTTTACCTGCTTTTTTACACATATTTTTTTGCTGTCAACGATCAGACTCTTTTTGGTAAAACTGTCCTGTTCTTTCACTTATAATATAACGCGGACGATGTTTCACTTCGAGATATATTTTGCCGATATACTCTCCGATTACTCCCAGCGCAATCAGCTGGACACCGCCCAGAAAGCAGACGATGGAAGTCATGCTGGCCCATCCGCTGACGGTTCTCCCCATACAGAAGCAAACTATAGACCAGATAACTCCAAGAATGCTGAATGCTGCAACAATGAATCCCATCAGAGTAATCAGACGGATCGGCTTAACAGAAAGACTCGTTATTCCATCGAATGCCAATGCCAGCATCTTTCTTAAGGGATAGTGGCTGTCACCTGCGATTCTCTCATGCCGCACATAATAAACAGTGCTGCTGCGGAAACCGACAAGCGGGAACAAACCTCTCAGAAACAGGTTTACTTCTTGAAAATCCGCGAATTCCTTCAATACGCGAGCAGAGACCAATCTGTAATCCGCATGGTTAAACACAACTTCGGCGCCCATCATGTTTAGCAATCTGTAGAATGACTCAGCTGTATTTTTCTTGAACCATGTATCATTGTTCCGGTCAGAACGAACACCATAGACAACCTCGCTGCCTTTTTTATACTCGGCGACCATCTGCGTCATTGCGTCGATGTCGTCCTGCCCGTCACAATCAATAGATATTGTGATGTCGCAATGATCCTTAGCCTCCATTAATCCGGCCAGAACCGCATTTTGATGGCCTCTGTTTCTACTCTGGGAAATGCCAATCACATGATCGTCTTTAACGGACAGATCAGAAATGATTCTCCAGGTTTCATCCGAAGATCCATCATTGACATACAATAATTTGCTCTGTTCATCCACGTCGCCAGCGCTGATCAGACTCAAAAGCTTATTAAGAAACATTTCTGAAGTCAGCGGAAGTACTTTTTCTTCGTTATAACAGGGGATGATGATCCATAGAACCGGGGTCGCGCATCTTACTGTCTCGTCTTTCGCTCTCCTCTTTTCGATTTTTGCTTTATCGTCTAATAAATCATCCAAAATGAATTCCTTTCACTGGTTGAACCTGTACCCGGAAACAGCGATATTCTTACTGTTTAGTCGTTTTTTTCTGCTTTCTGTACTTCTTGTCCCAGATTTCTTTTTCCCTTTGATTAAAGATATCCTGAAAGCTGAGTCCATCCATATCCTTAACAAGCTGGTCAAATTCAACAAGTTCTTTATTCCAGTCGTTGTATGCCGGATCATCACTGTGATCCGTAAGCTGATAATTCGACTGGAGATATTTCCCGAGAAATTCCGTGACCTTGACAGCTCCGAAATAGTTCATATGGTCACCGGCGTCATTGGTATCCTGTTCCCAGTCAATCCCTATTTCGTCGACATACTCATTCAAATCGATATAATCTACACCCTCCTCTGCGGAGAACTGCTCAAGATAGTGGATCCTCTCCCAGTTATAGTTCATAGGAGAAACCGTGCTGTATATAACAATTTGAATACCCTGCTTGTCACAGAAGCTTTTTAGCCTGCGGAACCAGGTTCGGTTAAACTGGGAAATGGTCATATTCTGGTTTTTATCCTCGAGCGGATAGTCCAGGTAGTTATCAGGTCCCTCATAAGGCCACACATTCTCATTGACTGTGTACCCTCTGTGATAGATCATAACGTTCGGCCGTTCCACCAGAGATTTCCAAATATTATGGTATTTTAAGAACGGCACTCTGTAATAGATCGGCTGTGACAAAAGCATGATGCTATCATCTCCACGGCCGTATCGGAACAGCGACAGCGACTCGATCAAAAGGATTTGGGGATTCTGCTTTTGACAGGCATTTATGACCGAATAATAATTCTCCGCAATACGTAGTCCGTCTGCGCCGATGTTAAAACTGGTGTACCCGTAGTCCCTCCACAATTCCATTGGACAAAATACGGTAATGCTCAGGCTATCTCCGATATTCAGTATGTCAATCGTATTCTCCGGCTGTTCTGTGACCAGAATGTACCTTGCATCTCTGTTTTGATATGTTTTATCGTGCACCCATTTGACCGGATCCATCATCGATGAAAACACAAACAATAGCAGTACAAGAATTGCTGCGAACAGTATGATCTTTAAAACATTTTTTGTTTTACAAGATGTTATTTCAGACATTATCAGAACCCCGCGTAAATCAGGTCTACCGGCTGGTAGCCTGTTCCATAGGCTCCAAACAGCAGGATCGAGAAGATGATCAGGTAATAGACGCACCACTTTGCCGGCGTCCGTGCACCAAGGATCTTACCTCTGATATCCAATCCCTGTTCCTTGAGGAAACCAACGATCCAGACGATGATGCTTCCGATAACGATTGCCCAGAGGTCTCCGGCAGAAACAACATCAGGCATGTACTTCCAGATCGAGCTGATATGGAAATTGCCGAAGATGCTGAAGAACATCCTGAATCCGATACTGAGACTGTCTGCTCTGAAGAACAGTTCACCGGTAAAGATGATGACCCAGGTCTTAAGGATCCTGATGATCTTCATGGGCTTTGCGTCAAAGCTGATCCCGAGTCTCTCGTAGTTCTTCTCCTTGAAGGGTTTGATCGCCTCTCCGAAAAACAGTATGACAAAATAGTACATACCATAGAAAAGATACTTCCACCCCGCACCATGCCATACGCCGGTTGCTAACCATACAGGAAACAGAGCCATAGCGGAAGTGCCCACCATCGCCCAGTATTTGCCGTATTTTTTCCTAGCCGTCTTATTCCAGTTCTTGACCGGAGCAGAGACAGTGACCGGATAGAACACATAGTTCCTGAACCAGTTGCCAAGACTCATATGCCAGCGGCGCCAAAACTCCGCGGCGCTCTGCGCGGAGAAAGGTTGGTTAAAATTCTCCGGGATCGTCACACCGAACAACTTGCCGCTGCCGATTACGATATCGATACTGCCCGAAAACTCAAGATAGAGCTGTACCGTATAAGCGATCGCAGCCAAAATGATAAAGCTGCCGTGATACTCTTTATAGTTGCCGTAAATGTAATCTGTAAGGTAACTGATCCTGTCCGAGATGATCATCTTTTTGAAAAGGCCCCAGATAATGCGCAGGAATCCCTCGTTGATATTTGCCATATTGAGAGGTTCTCCGGCAAAAAGGGCTTCCGACGTGTCGGGGAACCTGGCGATCGGTCCCTCCATGATCTGCGGGAAAAAGCTGAGGAACAGCGCCACTTTACCCAAATGCTTCTCCGCCGGATATCTCTCCCAGTATACGTCAGCCAGATAGCCGACGGCTTCCAGCGTGTAAAAGGAGATGCCCATCGGGAACATGACTTTTACTATCGGCAGTTTGGCGAACCTGCCGATCAGAATATTGATATTGCCCGCGACGAAGTTATAGTAATTGACATAGAACAAAATGCCCAGCAAAACAAGGACTCCCAGTCTGAGTACCCAAACTCTTTTCTTCTGAAAGTCCTCTTTCACGGCTTTTTTCTGTTTTTTGTCGGTGCATTCCGCCTGTTTCCTTACGCACTCCTCGCCGATCCTGTCCATCCAAAGACCGATTCTCCAGGTAAACGCAGCTGTTGCCATGAGGAGAAGCACAAGGTATTTGCTGAAAGTTATGTATAACGCATACGAGGCGGCGAGCAGAACTCCCCACCTTGCTTTGCGCGGTACCAACTGATATAGGATCAATACTGCAGGTAGAAAAATCAGCAGGTACAGGTTCGTATATATGGCCATTTACTCAGTTCTCCTGAAGCCTCTGAATCATTTTCCACATTGCTGCCGCTGAATTAAAGTTCTCGGGGGTCATCTCCGCTGCGTCAACTTCCACGTCAAACGTCTCTTCGATCTCGGAGATCAACGTGATAATGCCAAAAGAATCCAGAATGTGGTTGTCTATAAGAGCTGTCTCTGTCTCATAATCTACAGAATCGTCAATATCCTGCAGGATCTCAAGTAATTCGTCCATAATTTCCTCCTGATGTTACTTATTTTTTCTGACAATCATGCTCACGTTACAATACTTGCATGGCAGTGCATTCGTCATAAACTTTCAATATGACTATCATAGCTTATTTACCCTGAAACTTCCACTGCAAATTAAAAAAACCAGTTTCTTTAGTATTTCGCCATGTTCAGCGTGTAGGACTGCTGCTGCGCGCGCGCCTGTATGAATCCCTCTTTTTCACCGTAAAGGATGACACCAGGGATTTCATGACTAAGGAACAGGGACATTCCTTCATAGAAACTATAGCCGCCCGTCCTGTGGAAGACGATGCGGTCGCCGAGGCCGAGCGTCTCGGTAAATCCGCGGCAGAGCACGTCGTTCATCGTGCAGAGGGAACCGCAGACCATCCAGTCCTTCTGTTCCCGCACTGCCCCGCTCTCCACGGGAATGACCGACATCTGAGGCTTGTACATGCCCTTGATCTGGCCGTCATAATTGATCTGGTGGATACCGCCGTCGACGAGGCAGATCGCATTGCCGTCATTTTCTTTGATGTCAAGAGCTGTAGTCACATAGCAGCCGCATTCCGCCGCATAGGCCCTGCCCATTTCGATCGTGACGATCCCCTTCCAATTCATGTCAGAGACCATCCTGCGGAATTCTTCGAGCGGCTCGGGATCGCGCAGATCCTGCTCTTTCTTCTGGTCCACAAAATAGGAGACAGCAAACCCTGTCCCGTATTCAAGCTCGGGGACACAGAAACCAGCCTCTTTCTCCAGCCTCTCAAAGAAGGCGTCAAGCATCGCAAGCTCTTTCTCGTGCTTTTTCAGCTTCTTTTTCTGGGTTCCCGAGAAGAAATGGATCCCTGCAAATTCGATATGAGGAAATCTGTCAGCCCTGTCCTTTATGAGCGCACAGATCGTGTCCTCATCCATGCCGAACTGACTGGCGTTGGTCAGTCTCGGATAGACCCTCAGGGTCTTTCCGTGCGCGTCAGCCCAATCGGAGAGCATCTGCAGCTGCAGAGGCGACTCCGCAGTGTAGCGCGCGATGTCCTGCCCGTATTCGAGGATCTCCATGAGGTCCTCGCGGATCTTGAGGACGCCTGAGATATAGAGTTTCTCCGGCGCGATCTTCAGATCCCTGCAGATCCTGAACTCTCCCATAGAGCAGACTTCGATGCGCTCCACCTGCCGCGACATTTCCAACGTCAGAAAAGGATTGGTCTTCATGGAGTAAGTCAGACCGATCTCGTCTTTAAACGCGTCTTTGAAACGCTGTACGCGGTCGCGGATGACATCGAGGTCAAACAGGTATAGCGGTGTGCCGAACCGGTCCGCAGCTTCCTTGATCTTGTTCAGTTCCATACTTGTCCTTTCGTAATCTTTAAAACGCCTTATGTATTGTCTTTAAAAATGCAGTCTTATTTCGCGAGGAGCGACCTGAAATAAGCCCTGTCTATTTTGCCGTTCTTATTATAAGGCATCTCCTCAACGCGGTAGATCCTTCCGGGCACCATGTAGGCCGGAACCTTCTCTTTGAGTCTGACCCTGACTTCCTTGGGCTCGATCTCACCAAGATACCAGCAGACGATCCTGTTCTTGGGCTCGTCGAAGAGGCAGACCGCCCTTTCCACGCCATCGAGCGCCGTAAAGTTAGTCTCGATCTCCTCGAGCTCAATGCGATGCCCCATGTGTTTGATCTGGAAATCGCCGCGTCCGGCAAAATACAGCTCGCCGTCCGTGCCATACGCAGCAAGGTCGCCGGTCTTGTACACACGCTGCGTGACACCGTCCAGGTCATACATGATGAACTGCTTCGCTGTCTGTTCGGGGTTATTGTAATACCCGATCGCAAGTGATTCGCCTGCGCAGCAGATCTCTCCGGACTTGCCGGGTTCTGTCACGATCTTTCCCTCGTCGTCCATAAGGAATACGGTCCTGCCGGGGAAAGCGCCGCCGATGGGAAGCTTATCGGTCTTCTCAAAAGTCTTATTGATCCTGTAATACGTACAGTTGCATGTGATCTCAGAAGGTCCGTAGAGATTGACATACTGCGTTTCGGGAAGCGCCGCCTGCCAGATCTGCAGATGTTTGATCGGCATCACTTCGCCGCTGAACATGATCATCCTGACCTTCTCGGGGACCCTGTAGCGCAGTCCCTTGAGGCCGGAGACGATGCAGAGAGCGGACACAGCCCAGATCAGGACTGTCACGTTCTTATCGCACAGGTAATCGAGGAGCCTGGGCGGCGTGCTGAAGAATTCCCTGGGGATCAGCACGACTTCTGCGCCTGTGAACATGGCGGAGTAAAGATCCTTCACCGAGACGTCAAAGTCAAAAGGCGCCTGGTTTCCGATGATATCATCACTTCCGATCCCAAAGATCTCTGTAAAATGACCGATAAAGTCAATGACCGACTTATGCTGTACGACGATGCCTTTGGGGTTTCCCGTGGAGCCGGAAGTGAATACACCGTAAAGCGGATCCTCCCCCTTCATCTTTTCGCGGATAACAGCCAGTTTTTCTGCCGCTTCCTCAGACTTTTCTGCTGCATCTTTATAGAGCTCCTCAAGGGACAGAACAGCGCCTGTATAGCCTGACGCAGCAAGCTGCTCTCTCCTTGCTTCATCCACCACGACGGTCTTTGACTCCAGGACCTCAAGGATCTTCCTGATCCTTTCCGGCGGCTGCTCGGGGTTGACGCTCACATAAAATCCGCCCGCATAAACGACGCCGTACATACAAGCCAATGTAGCGGTGCTCTTCTCTGCCAAAATAGCGACAGGCTCACCTTTCACAATTTTCTCGCACAGGATGCTTCCGATCCCACGTGCCGCATCTCCCATCTGGCTATAGGTCAATGCCGTCACGCCATCGTCCACGGCAAGCCTTTCTCCGAATTCTTTCTCTGTAAGTTCCAGTCTGTCCAGTACTGTCTCCAAATCAGCTTCTCCTTTATTTCATGAACTCTAGTGAATGATCTTTATTGCATGATCTTTAGCGTGGATCTGACCGTCCGGTCTTTCAGCCGCGCAATTCCTTGAAACTCTCCTGCAGTTTGCCGTAAAACGCCGTGTTGCTGAATGTCGCGAAATAGTCCATCTCCGTCTCCGCGCGGCGGATCTCTTTGACGCTCCCGTCTTCTTTCAGGAGAAGTTCCGCGCTGCGCAGTCTGCCGTTGTAATTGTATCCCATCGCGTAGCCGTGCGCACCCGCGTCATGGATAAAGAGATAGTCGCCTTGATCGATCTTGGGAAGCAGGCGGTCCACAGCGAATTTGTCGTTGTTCTCGCACAGAGAGCCTGTGACATCATACATATGGTCCCTGAGAGCGTCCTCTTTCCCGAGCACCGTGATGTGATGATACGCGCCGTACATAGCCGGTCTCATCAGGTTTGCCGCGCAAGCGTCGACGCCGATATACTCTTTGTAGATATGCTTTTCGTGGATCGCTTTCGTGATCAGTGCGCCGTAGGGAGCCAGCATGAAGCGGCCCATCTCGCAGTAGATCGCGACGTCGTCCATTCCCTTTTCGCGGAATACCGCGTCGTAGACCTCCTTTACGCCTTCGCCGATCACAGAGATATCGTTGGGCGTATCGTACGGTGAATAGGCAATGCCGACACCGCCGGAAAGATTGACGAACGCGATATGCACGTCAAATGTGCGGTGGATCTCAGCTGCCAGTTCAAACAGCTGCGCCGCCAGCATGGGATAATACTCGTTGGTCACGGTATTGCTCGCAAGGAAAGCATGAATGCCGAAGTGTTTGACGCCTTTCTCTTTCAGGATCCTTACGCCTTCAAAGAGTTGCTGCTTGGTAAATCCGTACTTGGAGTCCCCGGGGTTGTCCATGATACCGTTGGACATTCTGAACACGCCGCCCGGATTATAGCGGAGGCTCATGGTCTCCGGAAATTTTCCGTTCAGGATCTTCTCAAGGAACGGGATATGCGTGATGTCATCGAGATTGATGATCGCACCCAGCTTTGCCGCATACGCATATTCCTCAGCCGGCGTATCGTTGGAGGAAAACATGATATGCTGTCCATCCGCTCCGACAGCGTTCGCCAGCATCAGTTCAGCCAGGGACGAGCAGTCGTATCCGAAATCATAGTCCTTAAAGATCTCCATGATATAGGGATTCGGCGTCGCCTTTACGGCAAAATACTCACGAAAACCTTTATTCCATGCAAACGCCTTTTTAACAGCCTCCGCATTCTCACGGATTCCCTTTTCATCATACAGATAAAAGGGAGTGGGCCATGTTTTCGCGATCTCTTC
Organism: uncultured Lachnospiraceae bacterium; assembly: GCA_902768735.1. Taxonomy (GTDB): domain Bacteria; phylum Bacillota; class Clostridia; order Lachnospirales; family Lachnospiraceae; genus CAG-791. The sequence continues at coordinate 125,203 of CACXMK010000001.1, forward strand.
TGCCTTTTCTCTGGTGATGTAGGGCACTTTCTTCATATCTTACCTCCGACTTCTTTCATTTATCATTTATTTAATTGAAAACAGATTATAGCACACCGATCAAAACGATTTATAAATCAAATCTAAAAGATTTTAAACAGAACAATAATAAAAAAGAATCTTTTGCAATAATGCCTGACTGCGCAGCTGTTGCCTGAGCGCAGCACACTCCGCGGCCTCAGAGCTGCCAGTCGATCGGAGTCTCTCCATGTGCGGTCAGAAACTCATTGCACCGGCTGAAGTGCCTGCATCCGAAAAATCCCCTGTATGCGGAAAGCGGGCTGGGATGCGGCGCTTTAAGAACAAGATGCCTCGGGTTTGTGACCATTGCCGCCTTGCTCTGCGCGGGAGTCCCCCAGAGCATATAGACGATCGGCCGGTCCTGGGCTTCCACCGCCTTGATGATCGCATCTGTGAACTGTTCCCAGCCGTGGTTTCTGTGGGAATTGGCCTGATGAGCCCGTACTGTCAGCACTGTGTTCAGAAGCAGGACTCCCTGCTCCGCCCACTTCACAAGGCACCCCGTCTGCGGCATCCTGCAGCCTATATCGTCATGCAATTCCCTGAAGATATTGATCAGGGACGGCGGGATCTCCCTCTGGTCCTCCGGTACCGAAAAGCAAAGACCGTGTGCCTGATGGACATTGTGATAGGGATCCTGTCCCAGAATGACCACCTTGACCTTATTAAGAGGCGTCAGGTGCAATGCGTTAAAGATCTGATCCGCAGGGGGATAAACTGTTCCTCCCGCGTACTCTTTTTTGACAAATTCATAGAGTTCTCTGTAGTAGGGCTTGGCGAATTCCGCTCTAACAGCGGGCAGCCAGTCTCCCGAGATCTGTGCCATGTTATTCCTCTTCTGCGGCTTTCTTAAGAAGCGCGAGTACGAATTCCCAAACGTTTCTGACGGAAGAGATACTCATTCTCTCCCTCACGGTATGCACATTTTGAAGATTGGGGCCTGTGGAAACGCAGTCAAGATCCGGAAGCTTGCCGGACAAAATCCCGCACTCCAGACCGGCGTGGATCACTTCCACCTTCGGTTTCTTGCCGGTGAGCTCCGTATAGGCGCTCACAGCCAGCTCCCGGAACGGAGAATCTTTCTTAAACTCCCATGCCGGGTATGAGGAACGCACGGCTGCAGTTCCGCCGAATCCCTTTGTGATGCACACAACGCGGTCTGAAAGGAAGGCCGTCTGCGAGTTTATGCCGCTTCGTACCATCAGTTCACAGAGAAGATGATCCTCAAAAGTGCGGACGATCCCGAGATTTAAGGATGTCTGCGGCATTCCTTTGATCACAGGGCTCATCTGTGTCACGCCTGTAGGCAGGGAAAGCATATACTCCAGGAGCGCGGTAGTTTTCTTTTTGGAAATGCACTCACCGGTCTCCGTCTCCTCTTTCTCTGTCTTTTCCTCCCTGAAAATGCTCCAGCGCATTCCGGGATCCGTAACTTTATACTCGGCTGCGAGTACCTCGCCCGCCTTCTTAAAGAGTTCCGAGACCAGGTCCAAATCGTCCTTCGACTGTACAAGGATGCTCGCTTCGGCGTTTGTGGGGATCGCGTTGTCCGCATCGCCGCCTCCGATAGACATCAGCCGGAAAGGTACTTCCTTATTCACCATATACAGAGCTCTTGCAAGGAGCCGGTTAGCGTTTGCGCCGCCCAGGTGGATATCGCTGCCGGAATGACCGCCCGATAATCCCGCAATTTTGACGCGGAGAACGTTTCCCTCTCTGTTTTTCCGCTTCAGAGGCATTTCACAGACCACTTCCGCGCCTCCGGCGCAGCCCGCGCAGAATACGCCTTCCTCTTCGGAATCCAGATTCAGGAGCCTGCGGCTCTTAAGTCCCGACAGATCGATCGCATTGGCGCCTATGAGTCCCACTTCCTCGTCTGCTGTGAAGATGCATTCAAGCAGAGGATGACAGATCGTGTCGTCATCCAGGACTGCGAGCATCATCGCCACCGCGATTCCATTGTCCGCGCCGAGCGTTGTACCGTCGGCAAACATCCAGTCCCCTTCTGTAAGGATCGTGACGGGCTCCTTGAGCATGTCGATCTTTTTATCCGGTTCGCTGGCGAGGACCATGTCGATATGTCCCTGCATAGCAATGGGGTCGGCCTTTTCAAATCCCGCAGAAGCTTTCTTTGTGATGATCACATTGCCCGTATCGTCCTGTATACAGGACAGGCTTCTCTTCTTCGCAAATGCGACCAAATAGTCGCTGATCTGTTCCGTGTGGTGGGAACCGCGCGGAATCGCTGAGATCTCCCTGAAAAAACGGAAGACACTGTCCGCGCTGCTTCCGATGGTTTCCGCCTCAGGCTCTTTGGCGGATCCCTCATAAGGTGTAAGTTCTGCTTCTGCTTCAGGAGCAGTCTCAGTTGCTGCCTCAGGTTCCGGCTCCGTTTCTGCCACAGGTGCATCAGATACTGCTTCCGGTACAGACTCCGCTGCCGCCGCTACGGGCTCCGCCTCTGCTTCTGCAGCAGGCGCAGGCTCATTCACAACTTCGGGCTCCGCCTCTGCCACAGGTGCCGGGGCAGGTGCTGCAGCCTGGGCAGCCTCCGCCTTGTACATTGTATTTCGCCTGAACGTTGTTTTTCTTACTCCCTTGCGGTTTCTTCTTAGCAGTGCCACTTTTTTCTCCTCATCTGTCACTCATGTGAACCCGAAAACTGCGGTTCTCTTTAAACCGTTATCTGAATGTGCTGTTATTTAATGTGCTGTTATTTGAATGTGCTGTTGTCTGAATGATACTATCTGAAAAGGAATTATTTATAAATCAGGAAAAGGTCCGCCCGGCTCTCACAGCCTGACCGGGATCCCTCTGTCCCTGAGATACTCCTTCACTTCGCGGATCTCCAGTTCCTTGTAGTGGAACAGCGATGCCGCAAGCGCCGCTTCGGCGCCTCCCTCAGTGAGCGCGTCATAAAAATGTTCAAGGCTCCCCGCTCCACCGGAAGCAATGACCGGGATCGACAGGCGATCAGCGATCGCTCTCGTAAGTTCGAGGTCATAGCCGGCTTTGGTGCCATCGCAGTCCATGCTGGTCAGAAGGATCTCGCCTGCGCCCAGTGACTGCGCCCTGACCGCCCACTCCACGGCATCGATCCCCGTATCGATCCTGCCGCCGCTTCTGTAGATCGTCCATCCGCCGCCTTCTTTTCTTCTTCTTGCGTCAATTGCCACCACGATACACTGGCTTCCGAAGCGCTCGGCGCCTTCCGAGATCAGTTCCGGCCTTAAAATAGCCGCGGAATTGACCGCGATCTTGTCTGCGCCCTCCCTGAGGATTGCCTTCATATCCTCGACCGAACGGATCCCGCCGCCTACTGTAAAAGGAATGAACACTCTCTCCGCCACATGGCGCACCATATCCGCCACTGTCTCTCTTGCGTCGCTGGTCGCGGTAATATCCAAAAAGACCAGTTCGTCCGCACCCGCTTTAGAATACGCTTCCCCTGCTTCCACAGGATCCCCCGCGTCCCTAAGCTGTACAAAATTGACGCCCTTTACGACACGCCCGTCCTTAACATCCAGACAGGGAATGATTCTCTTGGTGAGCATGACCGCTCCTTTCTGTCCTGCGCGGACGCGCCTCGCATCAGATCTTCAGGAAATTGCCCAGGATCTTCATACCGACTGCTTCACTCTTCTCAGGGTGGAACTGGCAGGCGAACACGTTGCCGCTCTCGACAGACGCGTCGATCCGGACACCGTATTCTGTCTGCGCGGTAACGATAGAAGGATCTTCCGCTCTCAAATAGTAGGAGTGAACAAAATAGACAAACGCCCCTTCTTTAACCCCTTTGAAAAGCCTTCCCCTATTCGGGAAAGAAAGGTCGTTCCAGCCGATCTGCGGGATCTTTCTTCCGCCGCCATCCGGGATCCTTAAGATCTTTCCCTTCAGGATCCCCAGGCCTTCTACTCGGGGGCTCTCCTCGCTGCTCTCAAAAAGCAGCTGCAGGCCAAGACAGATCCCAAGAAACGGGATCCCTCTCCTTGTTGTCTCCCTGAGGACATCGTCAAGTCCGTATTTCTTAAGACGCGCCATGGCATCGCCAAACGCTCCGACGCCCGGCAGAATGCAGTGGTCGGAGGACAGAATGAGTTCCGGGTCCCTTGTCAGGACAGCTTCCTGTCCCAGGTACCGGACCGCATTTTCCACACTCTTTATATTTCCGGCTCCGTAATCGATGATCGTAACCATTGCCGCTGTCCTCTTTTTTGATCGTATTCAGGAATTCTGTGTACCCGCATTCCGGATCCCGGCGCTTACTGTTTCCAGCTCAAACCAGAATGCTACGCCGTTGTCGTAGTTGATCACACCGTAGTCCTGATGCATCTGTTCCATGATCGCTTTCACGATCGAAAGCCCCACGCCGGAGCCGCCGTATTCTCTGGTCCTGGCCTTGTCGACTTTATAGAACTTCTCCCAGATATGGGGCAGTGACTCCGCAGGGATAGGCGCCCCTGTGTTAAACACAACGACCCGAACACAATTTTGCTTCTCTTCAAAATGAATGTCAATGATTTTTTCCCCCTCACAGTGATTCACCGCATTGGAGAAATAGTTCATGAATACTTCTTCTGTCCAGAATTCATCCGCCCAGACATAGACCGGCGGCCTCTGCTCTAATCTGACCCGGATCTGCTTTTTCTCCGCAAGCATACCTGCATTCTGAAGGCATCCCCGGACAAAGCCGACGATATCGAACCGGAGCATACTGAACTGCACTTTTCCGAATTCCAGCTGGTTGAGAGACAGGAGCTTGGTGACGATCGCGTTCATCTTGTCCGCTTCGTCCGCGATCACTTCCGTATAGAAGCGGGTGCTCTCCGGATCGTCACAGATCCCTTCCGACAGGCCTTCCGCGTATCCCTTAATAAGGGCAAGTGGTGTCTTAAGTTCATGTGTGACATTGGAGAGGAATTCCCGTCTCATCTCCTCAGACTTTTCTTTTCGCTCGATATCTTCCCGGAGTTCGTTGTTGGCCGTCTTGAGTTCAGAGATCGTTCTCTCAAGGATCTCGGAGAGCTCGTTGATATTGTCGCCGAGCTCGGCGATCTCTGTTTTGCTCTTTCCGTTGTATTTGACGCTGAAATCCAGTTTCTTCATCCTCGCCGATATTTCGGTGAGTTCCCGGATCGGCTTTGTGAGCCTTCCGGCGAGAAACAGCGCGAACAGGGCGCCGGCCAGCGAGATGACGATTCCGATGTATCCCATGAACCGGTTCGCGATATCGGAACTGTTCTGGATACTCTCCAGCGTCGTTCTTAAAAGACAGAAACTGCCGTTGTCAAGGACGCCGAACAGTTCCAGGAACTTAATGTCGATGCGGCTGTCATAGATGATCTTGATCGTGCAGCTGTCATCGGAGGCAAGTTCTCTGACTACATAATAGCGGCTCACATGACTGTCCTGTTTCGCCATCTCGGGCGTCACGCCGAAAAGATTTTCCCACATCCTCTGTCCCATGGCGGAACTGTCGGAAGCGTGGAGCTTTACGGTCGCGCTGTCAGCGTCCATGACGATGAGGCTGACATTTTCAATTCCCGTACTGCGATCCACTTCGTCATCAAATTCATCGGAATCGATCGAACTGTTGGAAGCCGCTTCGTTGACTTCCTCAAAGATCTGTATCAGCGCGATTTTCTTTTCACGTATGTAATATCTCTCCAGAAACGTGTTGTTGATGATCCAGCACAGTCCGATGGCACCCAGCATCAAAAAAAAGAAAATGATCGTGAACTGGATGCGTATGGAATACCGGTGTCTGGCGGCCTCTCTGTCTGCGTTGCTCACGTTCTCTCCCTCCGGCGCGTCATTCCTGGCGCGTATTCCGCCCGGTACGTCTCCTAAGACGCCTTATTTACGCCTCCAGTTTATATCCCATTCCCCAGATCGTCTTGATCAGTTCTCCCTTAGGCCCAAGCTTGCTCCTGAGCTTCTTGACATGGGTGTCGATCGTCCGCGCGTCCCCGAAATAGTCGTAGTTCCATACATGGTTCAGGATCTTTTCTCTTGAGAGCGCGATCTTGTTGTTTTCCATAAAATAAGTCAGAAGTTCAAATTCCTTGAAGCTCAGTTCGATCGGCTCGCCGTCGATCGTGACCTGATGAGCGGATTTATCCAGCACAATGCCGCTGAGCTCTATTTTGTCATTTTCTTCCTGGGAAGCCGTTCTCCTGAGGATCGCCTCCACTCTCGCGACGAGAGTGCGGGGGCTGAAAGGCTTGGTCACATATTCGTCAACGCCAAGGTCAAATCCCTTGAGCTCGTCTCTCTCATCTGACTTTGCCGTGAGCATGATCACAGGGATCTGTGATGATTCACGGATCTCCCTTAAGACCTGCCAGCCGTCCATCTTGGGCATCATTACATCCAGGATAACCAGTGCGATCTCTTTATCGGCATAAAAAAGGTCCATCGCTTTCTCGCCATCCTCGGCTTCAAGGACTTCATATCCGTCCCTGATAAGAAAATCCGCGACGAGTTTCCGCATTCTCGCTTCATCGTCAACCACAAGTATTTTTTGAACTGCCATGACCGCCTCGCTCCTATCTATATCTCGTTTATCTGTAATCTTATATAAATCCACCCCGCAAAACGGGCCTGCCTTCTGCGGAGTGGATCATTGTTGATTTCCGGGACAGCCCAAGACCGTCCCCTTTTCCTTCTCAGGGCTTTTTGTAGAGTGTAAAAACAGCGACACTGCGTTCTTTTAAGGTGAACATCGGATTCATCACAAACCTGCTCTCCTCGTAAAAATACTGCCCGTCGTCTGAATCCGTATAGATATTGACACCCCAGGCAAGTCCTCCTGACAGGGCAGGGAGTCTGATCTGCTGCTTCTCCCAGTATGCGTTGATCGCCATGTAAACGACATCGTCCTCCGAATCGTCGGGAAGTCGGCCGGCGAACAGAATTCCAAGGACCTTGTTTCCCATACCGATCTGATGTTCGTCAGGATCCGCTCCGCAGCAGGTGACCGGCGCAAGCCCGCAGCGCGCGGGCCCGAGCGTCCTGGAGATCACGGGGTGTTTCTTTCTGAACGCGATGACGTTCTTGACAAATTCAAAGTGTTCCCTGTTCGCTTTCAGATAGTCCCAGTTAAGCCAGGAGATCTCGCTGTCCTGACAATAGCCGTTGTTATTGCCGTACTGCGTGTTTCCGAATTCATCTCCTGAAAGGATCATCGGCGTCCCTCTGCTGCACATAAGGACCGTCATGGCATTTCGCATCATCTTGTGCCGGAGCGCTTTAATGACGGGATCATCCGAATGTCCTTCCGCACCGCAGTTCCAGCTGCGGTTGTCGTCGCCGCCGTCCGTGTTGTCCCATCCGTTGGCCTCGTTGTGCTTACGCTCATAGGAAAACAGATCGAACAGTGTGAAGCCGTCGTGACAGGTCACAAAATTGACCGAAGAGGTATACCCCTTGTAAGGCGCTTTTCCGTACAGGTCCATAGAGCCGGTTAGCCTTGCTGCTGTTTCCGGCGCGTGCCAATAGCTTCCCTTAAGGAAATCACGGACCGAATCCCTGTATCTTCCGTTCCACTCAGACCAGCGGTTATACGCCGGAAAACTGCCGACCTGATACATACCGGCCGCATCCCACGGCTCTGCGATCAGCTTCGTCTTTGAAAGGATCGGATCACTGGAGATCATTCTAATGAGCGGCGGATCGGACATCGGCTTTCCTTCCTGGTCCCTGGTAAGAATGGACGCGAGGTCAAAGCGGAAACCGTCCACATGATATTCCGTCACCCAGTATCTGAGACAGTCCATGATAAAGCGGCTCACCTGCGGTTGGTTGCAGTTGAACGTGTTGCCGCATCCGCTGAAATTATAGTAATCCCCGTGCGCGGTCTTCAGATAATAAATGTCGTTATCGATCCCCTTAAAGGAGAAGAACGGGCCGTGCCGGTTTCCCTCAGCAGTATGGTTGAATACCACGTCCAGGATCACTTCGATCCCCTCTTTTTTGAGGAGGCTGATCATCTGCTTGAGTTCCGTGCCCTCTTCGTTGTACTCGATCGATGCGGTATATGCCGTGTTGGGTGCAAAGAAAGCGACAGTATTGTACCCCCAGTATTCCAGAAGCCTCTTTCCGTTATAGCTTCTGGAATTGATCCTCTCGTCAAACTCGAAGATCGGCATGAGTTCCACTGCTGTGACGCCGAGTTCTTTGAGATAAGGGATCTTCTCGATGATCCCTGCGAAAGTGCCCGGATACTGCACGTTTGAAGTCTTGTGTCTTGTGAATCCGCGGACATGCATCTCGTAGATGATCGTGTCTTCCATAGGAGTACAGGGAAAACTGTTTTCCGCCCAGCGGTAGTTTTCCTTCACGACTCTGGAATGATAATCCGTCTCCGCCTTCGCCGCTCCCCATGCGCGCTGGCCTGTCACAGCCCTGGAATACGGATCCAGGATCAGCCTGTTCTTGTCAAAACACAGTCCTTTTGCAGGATCGTACGGTCCGTCAAGTTTGTAGGCGTACTCAAACTCCTCGCAGTCAAGGCCGGAAACGAAGATCGAATAGACACTCCCTATCCTATAGGACTCAGGGATCCGCAAAATAGCATACGGCATAGACTGTTTTCTCTTAAAGAGAAGCAGGTCACAGGATGTAGCCCCTGCGGAAGTGATCGTGAAGTTGACGCCTCCGCGGAGCGCTCTGGCTCCATTGAGCCGATAATTGCCTGGCCTGCAGAAAAAACCGGAGATCTCGTCCAATTTCTCCTTTCTTCTTCCCTTTACGGACATATGTGCCTTAGCAGCTATATTGTTTACTGTATTACTGGTGCCGGGCAGGCCTTCCTGAAGCCTCCGGACTACGTCAAAGCGCATCATACTCTATGTTTAAGCCTCTCTATTTGCAATCAAGCAAACCATATTATCTCAATCAATGTATGTCTAAAAAATAATTTTAACAGATTTTAGCAGGATTGGAAAGAGAAGAGTGTGTAAGCAGATTAGTGAAAAGACCCGGAAGAGCCGTAATTTCTCTTCCGGGTCCCGATTTAATACACTTCCAGTCCATCGTTTTCCTATCAAGCCGCCATTTCTTTTGTCATTTTCTTCTGGACTTGCGGATCGTGCGGGCGACAAAACCGTTCACTCCCGGTTTGGCCGCGGACCCTGCTTCTTCTTCATAGGCAGCGACCGCAGCAGAGATCACTGCGATAAGTTCGTCATTGTCTGCAGCCGCTACTGCAGCAGAGATCACCGCAATAAGTTCCTCATCATCAGCGGATTCTGCCGCGATTTCTTTATCAGTAGCTTCATAAGACGGCTCTTCGGCGGCAGGTACCGGAGCGCTCTTCGCTTTCGATTTTTGAGCTTTTCTTGCCGCGCCGTTCATGATCAGTCCGAAAGAGGCGATCACAAATGCAAGGAGGATCAGGATCACGAACGTCGTTCCCATCCCCAGCAGCGTGTTAAGGGCTGCCTGCTGGATCTTTTCCTCCATGCTGTACTCCACATTCGTGGCAATGCCCTTTAGCTCATAGCCCTGGTCAGTGCCTTCCATCGTGAATACAACGTCCGCATCGTGACGGGACCCCTTTACAGTAACCGTTACGGTTCCGTCTTTCCTCGTAAAGTAACAGGATTTTCCTACAATATTCTGTACCTCTCCGATGTCCTTAAGGGCGTTCTCCCAGCCGTTGAATGCCGGGCCGTATACGGGGTCGTCCCTTCGCGCTTCCGCCTGCCCGGTCTGAAGCGCCTCGTTCATTGTAAGGACAAACTGACTTGCCGAGTTATACCACTGCTTCTGCTGTTCCTCAGTCAGTTCCAACTGCTCCGGCTCGGAAGAAGTATTGGAAGCCCCGCATCCGACAAGGGCGAAAACACAGGCGATGACAAGAAGTGCCGTGATAAACCGTTTTTTCATAATATGAATCTCCTTATGTTCTGAGTCTCCGTTTGTCTTCTTATTAATTCGCTTGTCTTCTTATTATTTCGCGCTGTGCTTTTTGACAGGGAATTCCTCTCTCTTTGTATAAAGCACTTCCATCGCCCCGATCAGGTACTTGCGGAGATCGCAGGGCTCAACGATCTGGTCCACATATCCTCTTGAAGCAGCGCTCTCGACGCTGTTCTGAAGTTTTTCATAGAGAGCTGCCGTCTCAGCGATTTTCTCCGGAGCGCCGTCACAAAGAACCTGCGCCGCGATCTTCGCGTCCATGATCCCGATCACACTGTCCGGGAAAGCGATCGTGAAATCCGCTCCTGCCGCATTGCTGTTCATCACGGCATACGCGCTTCCGACTGCTTTATTCATAATAACATTGACTTTCGGTACATTTGCGCCGGCAAAAGCAGCTGTAAGCTTAGCTGCCGCGTCCGCCACTTTCTGCTCTTCACTTTCTTTCGCCGCATACCCCGTCACATTGGTCAGCGTGATGACCGGGATCTCAAAAGCGTCGCAAAACCGGACAAAATCGGCCGCTTTTCCGCAGCCGTCGGAGGTAAGGACCGTGTCATAAGTCTCCCTCACCTCTCCGTTCCCGGAAAAGACGGCGCTTCTGTTGGCGACGATGCCTGTCGTGGCGCCGTTCAGCCTGATAAAAGCTGTCGCCATTTCCGGCGCGTATTCCCTTTTGGTCTCAAAGAACAGTCCGTTGTCGGCAATGTCTGCAAGAACGATCGCCGGATCCGCGTATCCCGCTGCCACGGCAGCGCATTCCCTGTTCAGGTCATCCGAGCACTCAGCTACCGCATCGTCTTCGTTATTAGAAGGAAGCAGGGACACAAGCGTCCGGATCTCGCTGAGGATCTCTTCTTCCGATCCGACGGCATCGATACTTCCGCCAGCCGCTTTAGCGGACGCGGAAGCAGTATTTTTCTTATCCTCTCTGTTCCCCGCAAGCGTGTTGGGGGCATTTACAAACAGCCTGGCGCTGTCAGACATAAAAGCGAAATCCGAGAGGGCGGGCACCAATGCCAGTCCGCCGCCGCAATTACCGAAAACCGCAGTGATCTGCGGGATCAGTCCGGAAGCCTTTACCAGTCTCTTATAGATCGTTCCGAAAGCGTTGAGTGCATCGACTCCTTCCTGCAGGCGGAACCCCGAGGACTCTATCATTCCGATCACCGGAGCGCCCGTGCGGATCGCCAGATCGTAGATCGACGCGATCTTTTTTGCGTGCATCTCGCCGACACTGCCCCCGAGAACGGCCGCATCCTGGCTGTAGACATAGACGAGACTGCCGTCAATCAGGCCGTAACCCGTGATCACACCGTCAGAGGGTGTCTGTTCCGGGCTCAGATTAAAGTTGGTCGATCTGGCTGTCACTTTGGCGCCGATCTCCACGAAGCTGTTCCTGTCGAGCAGAGTGTTGATCCTCTGTCTTGCTTTTGAAAAACTGTTCTTCAATGTTTTGGCCTCCCTGCTATCGGACAAACTATAGTCCAATTTAAAGTATAACACATCCGCGAATTAAATCTCCAGCCTTCCGTCCACCTCTTTTTCCGCCTCTTCCCTGAACTCCTCCACCTGGTCTGTCCCGAGATCGGGGAGCTCTGTGAGGGAACTTATGCCAAAAGAGCGAAGGAACTGTTCCGTCGTTCCAAACAAAAGCGGTCTTCCCGGAGCGTCTTTTCTTCCCATTTCCTGCACGAGATCATAGCTCACCAGCTTACTGATCGCGAAGTCGCTGTTGACGCCGCGGATATTCTCCACTTCCGCGCGTGTGACCGGCTGCTTAAACGCGATGATCGAGAGTGTCTCCATCAGTGTGTCAGTGAGGACCTGTTTCTTGGGAGCCTTTGCGATCCTGATCAGATATTCGTAATACTCAGGCTTACTGGAAAGCTGAACGGCGTCTTCAAACCAATTGATCAAAAGCCCGCTCTCAGGGGCGGCACAGCGTTCCTCTAACGCCTTTACCGCCTCGCGTGCCTCCTCCTGCGTGATCTCGAGCGCTTCGGCGATCGTCGCGATCTCCACGGAATCTCCCATTGCAAAGAGGATCGTCTCTACCGCGGCCATTCTCTTATCTAACTCCATCATAACCTCCCGTCATGAGAATATCAGTCTTATCAGGATATCAGTTTTTTAGGTTTTTAGTTTTTTGACGCATCATCCGGAAGCAGTTCGATAACAGAGATCTCGCCCGGATTGAAGATCCGGATCGGAAGCGTATGCATACCTAGCCCGCATGTCACGATCAGGACGCTCTGTTTTTTCTCGCCGTCTTTTATATATTCATAAGAATACTGCCCGCCACTATACTTTGGAAAGAGATTGGGTCTCGTCCCCATGACGCCTCCGATCCGAGGCAGGCGCATCAAACCGCCGTGAACATGTCCGCAGAGGCACAGATCTGCTCCCCAGCGGGCATACTGTTCGAAACAGACAGGCGTGTGTGTCAGAAGAATCGTGAAATGTGAAGGGTCTGCTTTTCCAAGAAGGCGCTCAAGCTCCTCCTCCGGTACATCCGTTTTCGTAAACTTCTTATAGCACTCCACCGGAAGTTCAAGACCTTGAAGCCTGATCCCGGAGTCCTTGTCTTCGTTAAATTCTGCGGCAGGATCCACACAGCTGTTTCCCAAAAACCGCACTCCTGCGCCCTCTGTTTTTTCTTTGAAGAGCCTGTTATACTCCCTGAGTTCCCCGTAAGCCAAAAGCCTGATCTCGTGATTCCCCCTGACAAACCAGACGGGGCACAGTTTTGTCAGTTTCCGCATCAGGGTGAGGCTGTTTTTCATCCATTCCGTATCCGGGCGCGGCGGATTCCCGCCTGCTGCGGTCTTCACAGACCGTCTGTAATGTCTGCCGATCTCACCCGACACGATCAGGTCGCCTCCGACAAAGATCACATCCGGTGCCAGCTTTCCTATCTCCTCCGCAAGCTTTTCATTGCCATTCCCATAGTCTTTTTCATGCAGATCCGCAATAAAGACCGCCTTCACCGGGTAACGGATCAGGGGGGATCGCAATACATACCGGCGCACCACAAAGCGGTGGTTATCGATCACCATAACGGCGAGGAAGAAAAGCGCCATAAGAAACAGGATCAGAAGTATTGTTTTTATCATATAAGCCTCTCGTCCGTACATGGCTCATTGTACGCCATGAGCTGTGCCGGCAAGTTCGCGCAAAAAAGTCCCCTGACCTAAATCAGAGGACTTTCTGTTTGCAGATCAGCCGCCAGCATCAGTTATACTTTCTCTTTCTGGCCGCTTCGGACTTTTTCTTGCGCTTTACGCTAGGCTTTTCGTAATGTTCTCTCTTACGGATCTCCTGCTGGATGCCTGCCTTCGCACAGCTTCTCTTAAAGCGGCGCAGCGCGCTGTCCAAAGTCTCGTTCTCTTTTAAGATGACACTTGACATTCGTTTCTACCCTCCCTTCAGTCCCTTCAGTTTGACTGATTGGGTTTTTCTATATGCTGTTCAACCAAACATACAGTAGAATTATAGCATAAAAGCTTTCACTGTCAAGCAAAAAACTCACCTATTTCATGAAAGCGCTTCCCCGCTCTTTTCCTCTTCCGGTTCGGGCTCCTCCTTCTCACTAAGGAGTTCTTCCGGATCAGGCTCCTGTGCCTGATCAGTCTCTTCTTCCGGCACTGGCTCCTGTACCTGTGCAGTCACTTCTTCCGGCATGGGATCCTGTGCCTGCGCAGTCTCTTCTTCCGGCATGGGCTCCTGTACCTGTGCAGTCACTTCTTCCGGCACGGGTTCCTGTGCCTGCGCAGTCTCTTCTTTCTGTACAGATTCCTCCGCAGTTTTTTCATTGACTGCGTAATAGTGTTTCTGTGCATAGCGGAAACTGTCGACAAGATATCTCTGCGCGTTCATCGCCACATTGCTTCCGACCGCAGTCGTTTCAAAGCCATGGAAGCAGCCGTGATAGACCCTGAGAGAGACCGGAACGCCGACTTTCTTCAGCCTTGTGAAGTACAGGACGGTCTCATCCTTTACCGGATCAAGATCCCCAACAATCGCGCATGCGGGCGGCATTCCCCTCAGATCTTTCTCTCTTCCGGGCGCGGCATAAACGGGTATTTCCTCCTGCATATCCCTGAGGTAGATCTCCCAGGCAGCTCTGTTTTTTCTGCTGTCCCATACAGGGGCGTTGTTATCCCTCGCCGACTCGCTCTCCATTCTGTCGTCAAGCATGGGGGCGACCGGCATCTGGAAAGCGATCCTGACATCCCGGACATCCCTTGCGCGCAGGCAGAGCGCTGCCGCAAGACCTCCGCCTGCTCCGCATCCTCCGACAAAGAGCTGATCCCTGTTGATCCCCAGTTCTTCCGCATTATCCTTCATCCACAGGAGGATCCTGTAACAATCCTCAAGTGCCGAAGGGTAAGGCGCTTCCGTGGATTTCGTATAATCGGGAAGGACCGCGATACAGCTTCCGTCTCCGCAGATCATGTCTACCAGAATACTCTCCTGTTCCGGCACGCCGTACGCAAACCCTCCGTCGTGAAGCCACAAAAGGCCTGTCGCATTGTTCACCTCGCGGTCTTCGCTGCGCGCCACAAGGATCCTGAGGATACTGCCGTCGTTCCTGACGATCGCCTTCTCTTCCGCGATCGTATTGAGGCTCCTCCACTTCCCGCCATACTTTTTGATGCACTGGCGGTCAAATTTGGCAAAAGACGACTCGCCCGATGCCTTATAAGTAAGCTTCAAGAGCCTCGCTGCAGGCCTGAGCTCTGATCTGATATCTGAAACTCGCACTCTACTCATACATTCCTCCATGTCGAAGCTTCCCGATCGGTCATTTTTCAGATCTCCCATACTGAGGGATCTCTGTCAAAACAGTCCCCTGGCGCTTCTGTCTTCCCCGTCCGTTCTCAGACAATGCGCTGTGATTTGGCGACCAGGCCCAGCGTCTTCCGCAGGACATTTCCTGTAAGGCCGCCGGCAGATGCCTTTTTAGCGGTCGTACAGTTTCCGGTCCCTTCACCGCGTTTTGCCTTGAACTTGTTAGTATACTCCTTCTTCAAAGAGTTTCTTTGAACCTGCAATACCCGCTTCGTTGTGTCGGATATGCTCCTTCCGCCGAGAACGCTGCCGATCCAGTAAGCTCCCAGCAGGAGATGCGCTTTCTTTTTATTCTTCTTCTCCGGTGTTATCTGTCTCTTCCTCATACCAGGGATCTTCCTCCTGTTCAGGGAACTCTTCCTCCTGCATCCGGACTTCTTCCTTCACCAGGGTCGACTCCGCCATCTCAACGATCGTCTCATCGGATGTCTTTCTCTCCGGGACCGGTTCAGGCGCCTCTTCACCGACCAGTTCCACCACCGGAACGGGATCCCGGTCTGCATCCGCGGCGCTGTCCTTTTTTCCGAATTTTAAAAGCAAACGATTCCACCAGTCTCTGATATTCATAGTTTCTTTTTCCTTTTCGAAAACCGATTCGTTCGACACCTGAGATCTTACGGGGCTTCTTCTGCGGCCTCGTCTGTAGCTCCATCGTCTTCGCCCGTTTCACCGTACTCATACCGGAAAACGAACAACGAACCTTCTCCTGCGTTTTCTTTATCGTCGATCCATGTGATCGTCTGGTCTTCGGTATTGATCGCAAAACTTCCTGTTCCGTCCTCGTACAGGGTCTCTTCAGATACGGGCTTTCCATCCGCGTCCAAAGCTATCACTTTTTTGACACAGCTGCTGTAGTCCATGGAGGCCGCTTCTTCGTTAAACAGCACGCCCATCGTCCATGTGGTCATCTGCTCAAGGCCCGTTGACTCCTTAACAGTGATTGTACCGTCGCTTTGGTCTTCGCTGCCGCTTTCGATCGTCATCGTGCGGCTCTTGTTGTTTTTATCCGCGTAACCTCCTGCCCAGTTCATGATCGGGTTCTGGAACGTACCTTCCATCTGGTCCCTGAGCTGCTGGTTGAGTTCTTCATCCCAGGCAAACACGACATCTTTTCCGGCGTCCTCTTTATCATCCTTCCAGGTCACCTTCTTGTCCGCAGAGATCGTGAATGTCCCTGTTCCGTCTTCATAAATTGTCTCTTCTTCCGCAGTGCTGCGGTCAATGCTGTATTTGCAGCCGTTCTCATAAGTGACGGTATTACCTTCAATCCGGCCGATCATCTCCCAGTATGTGTATGTCTCTTCTCCGGAATAAGCCGTTTGGATATTGACGCTGTTTTCTTCGTCCCATGCCTCAAACAGCAGGTAGACTTGCGCGCCGTTCTCATCAGAGTACGCGCCCGCATAATCCAGAATTGGGTTCTGCGCCTTCTGTGCAGGCGCTTCCGCTGTCTGTTCAGCCGGCTCCGCTTCGGTCGATTCGCTCTGCTCCGTCGCAGTCTCTGTCTCCGCCGTCTCGTTCTGCGGTTTCTCCGTCTTTGCGCCGCAGCCCGCTGCGGAAAGCAGCATCACAGCCGCGAGGACAATTGCTATCATTTTCTTGATCATCATATAAATACCTCCTCAGATCAAATCCGTCTGCAGATCATATCTTCCGGTCATATCCTCTGGTAGTAACCTTCTGACCTCATCTTCAGACTACAATATGCGAGAAAACCTCGCCGATGCTCTCATGGAATATCAGGTCCGCCCAATCTTCCTGCCCCGTGGAGTCACGGTTCACTATGATCAGATAGCCGCCGGAGTAATACCGGACAAGCGAAGCTGCCGGGTAGACCGTGAGGGAAGTTCCCCCGACGATCAGGCAGTCGGCTTTCCTGATCAGGCGGTCGGCACCTTCCCACGCATCCATAGGAAGCGACTCTCCGTACAGCGTCACGTCGGGACGGATCATTCCGCCGCATTCGCAGTGGGGAACCGCTTCATCGCTGTCGTAGATATAACTTTCAGGATACTTCTTTCCGCAGCGGTCGCAGTAGTTGCGGAGCGTGGAGCCGTGAATCTCGTAAACGATCTTACTTCCCGCCTTCTGGTGCAGTCCGTCGATGTTCTGCGTGATGACACCGTCGAGCTTGCCTTTTTCCTCCATCTCCGCGAGCTTTTTGTGAGCCCTGTTCGGGAGGCAGTGCCTTGCGTCCATTTTCTGGCGGTAGAATTCAAAAAACACCTTGGACTCATGGTACAGGCAGCTGCTGCTCAAAAGGTACTCCGGCTGATAGCGGTCAAATTTCACATCGTGCTGATTGTAAAGACCATCCTTGCTCCTGAAATCAGGGATCCCGCTCTCGGTCGACACGCCTGCGCCTCCAAAGAAGGCGATATGAGCGGAATTCTGAATGATCTCATTGAGCGCCTCGTATTTCTCCTCTCCCTTCAGAGAACGGAGATAAGCCGCCTGCTTCCTTCTGTCGGTATACTTACCAAGATACTTCATAGCAACCTCCTTTTCTTTCACAGGTATTCAATAGGCCTTGTCGAGACTGCCGGAATCCGCTGTCTCAATGACTTCTCCCGACCCGCTTCGCACGTAATCCACCTGAATGTGGTCTGCGTCATTTCCGGAATAAATATGATACAGTGTTCCGTACATGACCAGTTCATCCGCCGCCTGCCGCTCGACGATCCCGATCTCGTCGGCGGAAACCGTCACTGTAAATACACTATATTCATCATTATACTCTATTTTGTCAATTGCGGAATCACCTTCCGCTCCTATGATCTCCGCGATCCCCTCGTCAACGGATTTTTTAAAGCTCCTTAGCATCTCCTCATGCCGGCTTTTTTCCATGACGATCGTAAGGCTTCCGTCCTCTGAAAGGACCGCGCTCTCATACCCGTTTTTGTCCCTGATCTCATCCGCTTCCTTCTGAGAAGCCACGCTCTCATAAACGGTAGGGATCACGACCGTTACCAGTTCCTTGGGTTCTTGCGTTTCCGCAGGGCCGCCTTCTTTTGAAGTATTCTCTGTTCCTTCTGCGGCGGTTCCGTCCTGTCCCTCTTCCGACAGCTCCGCGTCCTTTTCACCGGCTTGTCCGGCTTGAACCGTTTCCGCTGCGGTTTCGTCAGCCGCAGGTGCGTTGCCGCCCTCTGCCGCCGGCGCAGATGCCTGCGCAGACGCACATCCTGTTATAAAAACAACTGCGGCAATCGCCAGAAATCTGTTGATCTTTTGTAGCGTCATTCCTTGGTCTCCCCGGGATAGTCTCCCGTTTTAAAGCTGTAACCGTTTCTTCCTTCCAGGCAGTCCGCGATCCGGTCCGCTGTATTCAGGATCCTGCCGTAAGCTTCTTCGCTCGTCTCGGTGAACTGTTCGCCGGAAGCGTGCTCTATAAACACATGAAGCAGCTGCCCATCCCCGTTTTCCAGTGTTCCGAGATATCCGGTCTCGTCTCCTTCTTCCACTTCCGGAAGGGCGTCGGTCAAAACGATCGAAAATACGCGTCCTCCCTTGCCCTCCGTGGCAGCCATACTGCTGTACTCCACGATATCCAGCGAATATCTTCCTTTCTCCGGAATCTGGAAATAATGGAACATTACGTCTTCTCCCCATTCCTCCGGAGCTGTCAGCCGAAAGAATTGGGTACAGATATCCCCGTCCTCCAGATACAGATCCATAGATGCTTTTCTTTCGACTTCACCGGTCTCTTCGTTCGCGGAATCCTGATCGAGATCCGAGTCCGCGCTTTCTGCGCCTGCCTGTTCCGCCGTACTACCGGCAGCGTCACCCGCCGGTTTCTCTTTTTTGCCACAGCATGTCAAAACAGCAATGAGGCATATTGCGGCGATCCATACAGCCCGTCTGATCCTGTTCATATCATTCAAAACCCTTCCTTGCGCAGCCCTAAGACCATTCTACCCCTCATCGTACCACTCAGGCAGGATAATATCCAGTTAAGTATGTATTACACAAGTGACGAATATGTGAAAAGACTGCGATATTGCCCCGCAATACCGCAGTCTTTGCTGCCGACCGATTTTCCTTTTTTACATCTGGTTTAATGCTTTCACGTAAGGCTTCAGCATAAAATAATATCTTCTGCCTTTTTCCTTGCCGTAGTGTTTGAGTAGCGCGTAGCGCAGCGAATTGAGGTTCTTTCTCTTGTTCTCGGCACCAAGCAGGAACTCCGCGAGTTCGCGGATATTCTCTTCGCGAAGAGCTTCCTCCGGCTCATCGCTGTGTCTGAGGATCAGCGCGCAGTAGTAAAGGAACTTCTCCTCCTTGCTCCAGCCCTTCTTTTCGATGGAAAGAGCATTTGATTTCAGGGACAGATAGACATCCTTACCGTTATCACCATAGAACTGGATCAGCTGGTTGTGGAGCTCCGCCAGATTGTCCCTGCCGATGCAATTAACGATCGCCGTAATCTCGTCAGGATCAGGGGAAAACACTTTCTGTTCCATGGCATCTTCACCCTGTGTATCCGAATCCTGCGCGGCTTTATCCTGTGCGTCTGAATCCTGTGTGTCTGAATAAGAAATCTCTTCCGCCGCATCCGACGGCATTTCTGCGTTCGGTTCTACGGTGCTCTCCACATAAGGCTCCTCTTCGCCCTCATCGAAATCCACAGAGGCACCAGATACGTCTTCGTCTTCTGATGACTCATCGTAAAGGGAATCCTCGTCTTTTGAGTCACCGTCTTCAGATTCCACGTCTTGGGAATCTTCCTCTGACTCGTCGTCATCAGGATCCTCTTCTAAAAGCCCGTCGTCTTCATAATCCTCATCATCGAGCTCATCATCTTCGAGGTCGTCATCTTCGAGCCCATCATCTTCGAGGTCACCGTCTTCGAAGTCACCGTCTGAAGACTCATCGTATTCGGAATCCTCATCTTCCGGATATGCTTCCTCCGGATCCTGTGTCAGATCCACGTCATCTTCGTACGCGACATCGCTGTCCTCCCGCGCGTACTCCATGGTCTCATCCGCGTCTGTGCCGCCCTGCGGCGCTGCCGAAAGAGCAGCTCCCGCCGTGTCCATGTCATCATTGTCCGGGATCTGTACCAGTTTGTTGAGGATGGAACTCACTTCTGCTGCGACGTCTGTCCTTGCGAGGTTCCCTCTCCTGCGGCTGCCGGTCCTTGCATCCTTGCCTGCTATCCTCTTCACGGAATACTCTTTACGTCTCCAGAACTTCACCGCCGCATCGTATCCCGTGTCGTTTGTCACGATGATGAAGTCGTCCTTTTCATGTAATGCGATGAGGAAGCCCAGTTGCGTGCAAAGCTGAAAATCAAGCGCGTTCGTTCCCTCATAGCATTTGATGAAAGTGACTTTTCTGTCGGATTCCTTGAGCTTGATGAGACTGTCATAACTCATGTGGGGGCTGTTCTTTGTGTAAAACACGATCAGCTCAGCCCGGTCTGCCGGAAGGTCCAGCAGCGGGATCCAAAAATCTCCGACATTCTCGCTGTCGATCAAATAATATTTCATATTTTCATACCTGGTCGGCCGGCATGAGTGCATTATAACGTAACCGGCTTCAGATGGCAAGTGCGCAAAAAAATGTGATATCGCATCCAACTTATCAGTGAATAGTGTTATAATCTACGTAGTAATCCAAGGGCTCCGGTTGGGGCGGAACCGGCGGATCCGGAAGTCTCCGGGGAAAGCAAAAACAAGTGGAATGGGAGGTAGTATAGGTATGTCATCAAAGGTTTATGAGTGCATTGAAAAGATCGGAAACTGCATCATAGCTAATAAGGAATTCCTTACAGAGCTTGACCGCGAGATCGGCGATGCAGACCATGGGATCAATATGGCGAGGGGCTTTACGGAGGTATTGGCCGCGCTGGACAAGGAAAGCGAGAATATCGGCGAAGTCCTTAAGAAGACAGGCATGACCCTTCTCTCCAAAGTGGGCGGCGCATCCGGCCCCCTTTACGGCACAGCGTATATGCAGGCCGGCAAGGTCTGCGCAGGCAAGACTGCTCTGACGCCCGAAGACGGCAAGGCAATATTTGAGTCGGTCATCGCCGGGATCCAGAAGCGCGGCAAGGCAGTCAAGGGCGAGAAGACAATGCTCGACGCCATCATCCCCGCTTCTGAAGCTTATAGCGCTGCGATCGACAGCGGAGCCGGCATTGGCGAAGCGCTCGACGCGATGTGCAAGGCAGCTGAAGAAGGCGTAGAATACACAAAGACGATCATCGCGACAAAGGGACGCGCGAGCTATCTTGGCGAGAGAAGCATCGGACATCAGGATCCCGGCGCCACATCTGCGACCTTTACCATGCAGATGATCCGTGATTTCTTCAAGGGATGATCGTCAGGGGGTGACAATATGGTAGGCATCGTTATCGTGTCACACAGCTGGAAAGTTGCAGAAGGGATCCATGACCTCGTCATGCAGATGGCAGCCGAGAACGATCACATCTTTGCGGCAGGCGGAATGGAGGACGGCTCCATCGGAACCGACGCTTTTAAGATCCAGGAAGCGATCGAGAAAGCCAATACGGGAGACGGAGTCGCTGTTCTCGCGGATCTTGGAAGCGGGATCATGAGCGCGGAAATGGCCATCGAAATGCTTGGCGACGAGATCGAGGTGCGCATAGCGGATGCGCCGGTCCTCGAAGGCGCTGTGAGCGCTGCCGTCACATCCACATCCGGTGCGTCTTTAGACGAAGTGATCGCCGCCGCAGAAGAAGCCCGTACGGTTTCCAAACTAAGCTGACACGCGTCCGTTATCATTCGTGCATTTGCAGGCTCCGTTTTGGGGAACGGATCCTGTCAAAATAGAATGCAAGTGTAGCAAATGAGTTCCAAATGTAATTAGTGGAGGTTTTCAATCAACAGGAGGTATCCAAATGAAGAAACTGATCAATGGGGTAGACAATGTTGTGGACGAGATGCTGCGCGGCATGGCAGCAGCCCATCCCCAGTATGTTGCGCGTGTGGAAGGAACAGACGTCATGGTCCGTACAGGTGCCAAGAAGACCGATAAGGTCGTACTGATCTCCGGCGGCGGATCCGGACATGAGCCGGCTCACGGCGGATATGTCGGAAAAGGAATGTTGGACGGTGCAGTTGCAGGCGCAGTTTTCACCTCTCCCACGCCCGATCAGGTCTATGAGGCCATTAAAGCTACGGAGTGCGGTAAAGGCGCTCTTCTTATCATCAAGAACTACACCGGCGATGTCATGAACTTTGAAATGGCAGCTGATATGGCAAGCGATGAAGATATCGAAGTCGATAAAGTCATTGTCGCGGACGACGTCGCTGTAGAGAACAGTACCTGGACGACAGGCCGCAGAGGCATTGCCGGCACGATCTTCGTTCATAAGATCGCCGGCGCGAAGGCTGAAGAAGGTGCAAGCCTCGCGGAAGTCAAGGCAGTCGCGGAGAAGGTCATCGCAAATGTGCGCTCCATGGGAATGGGCATCGAGCCCTGCACGGTTCCCGCTGTAGGAAAGCCCGGATTTGAACTGGCTGAGGACGAAGTCGAGATCGGTATTGGTATCCACGGCGAGCCCGGAACCCACAAGGAGAAGATCAGCACGGCTGCCGAAACGGTAGACCAGATGCTCGCCAAGATCCTCGCTGAAGGGATTTATGGTGCGGGAGACGAGGTCGCTGTTATGGTCAACGGCATGGGTGCTACCCCTCTGAGCGAACTGTATATCGCAAACCTTGAGGTTGCGAAAATTCTCGCGGACAAAGGCATTGTTGTGAAAAAGACTCTCGTCGGCAACTTCATGACCTCCCTTGAAATGGCGGGATTCTCCATCACTCTTCTGAAGCTGGATGCCGAGCTTGAAGCTCTCTTGAACGCTCCCGCTGATACGCCTGCGTTCACCCAGTTCTGATGCAATCGCCGTTTAAAACATAAGCAGCGCAGCAGTGTTGACGCAACATTCAAAACGCAACATTCAAAACGCAGCATTAAAACGCAGCATTCAAGTGTTCAGAGCCGGCAGAGGAAATGATCTGCCGGCTCTTTCCTGTTTTGACAAACATACGAAAGGTTTTCTATGGACTTAAGGTTTTTACTGCTCCTTCAGGAGTTTAGGAATTCGGCAGGCAGTTTTCTCTCGGAACCGATGATGCTCATCTCTGATTTTTCCACTTACGGCGCCGTCGTGATCTGCGTCGTGGTCTATTGGGGAGTCAGCCGTTCATCCGGATACTGGATCTTCGCAAATTGCGCAAGCGGACTGTATATCAACAGTATTCTCAAACTGACCGCCTGTGTGTACCGTCCCTGGATCCGCGACCCGCAGATCATCCCGTACGAAAGGGCTCTGGCGAGTGCAACAGGTTACTCCTTTCCAAGCGCACATTCACAGATAGCGGCTTCTTTCTACGGATCCTGCGCAGTTCGCGCCGGGAAAGGACGTAGGATCTTCCGCGTTATATGCATCGTTTTGATCCTCCTCGTCGGTTTCTCCCGGACTTTCCTGGGCGTTCATACGCCCCAGGACGTACTTGTTTCTTTCGCGGCAGGTGCTGCTCTTTTGTGGGCTAACGGGATGCTTTTTGCAAAGATCAAGCGTGAACCTTCCTTCCTCTATACTGCTGCAGCGGCGGGAATCGTTATAGTCATTATCGGTGTTCTCTATTTTCACTTTAAGTCCTATCCCATGGAATATATCGACGGCGTACTGATCGTAGATCCCGCAGAGATGCGTGCAGACGGGTATATGGCAGCCGGTGCGGCGCTCGGTTTTCTGTGCGGCGCGCTTGTAGAATTCCGCTGGGTCCGTTTTGAGACGGACGGCACGGTCCTTAGGCGAGTCATTCGCGTTATCCTGGGAGTGCCGTTTCCACTTGTACTTCTTCTTTTCATCAAGCCGTTTGTATACTCCCGAATCGGCGAGGTGAACGGGCACCTCATTATTTACGGCGTCCTCGCCTTCTATATCATTGCCCTGTACCCGGCCCTCTTCGCCACCGTCGAGTCCAAGCTCTGATAACACGAGTCCCTTGATGTTATTACATGGAAAAACTCTGGAATATCAAGTAAACGCTATACTTCATATTCCGCAAAATCGGACGATGAATACTTGTTATTTAAGAAAGCGCTCATGAAGAATGCGACGATGAACTTTCCTTTCCATATTTTGCTCTATAGCCCGGATAGCTATCTCATTAATCAGGGCCCGGTGAAAACCGAGCCCCGATGTGTACTAAAATGTTTTGATAAACCCGAAAGTGCTTACGTCCGCCAACTGATTTCCGACACTGCGTACTTCCGAGAAGTTTTGTATTATAACGTAAAGATCAGGATTCCCACAAGTATGACCGCAATTCCGATCATACGGCGTCTGCTGATCTTTTCCTTTAAAAGAATCACTCCGAAAATGGGGATAAAAATGTAACTCAGGCTTTCGATCATCGGAGAATAAGAGTACGGAACAACTCTGAGGGCAAACATCGTCAGCAGTGCACAAAGGAAAAATAACGCATACGCCCCAATCACAAGCGGATTTAAGTATTCTTTAGCCCTGTTTTCATATTTCCTTCCGGCCGCAATCTTCAGGATTACCTGTGAAAACGAGGAAAGCAGTACGGAGGACAACCAAAGCAATATATATTTACCCATCGTTGCTCACCCCTATCACGATCCCGATTATTATCACAATCGCCCCGATGACCATTTTGAGCGTTACCTGTTCATTAAACAGGAATTTTCCCCATAACAGTGAATAAATCACGGTAATAGGTTTATTCATAAAGGCGAACGTCAGTGACATCCGTTTGAGCACCTGCTGCCACAGGATCGCAAAACTAATGCAGATCATCATGAGAAGCGTATACAGCAGGAAGAAACGGATGGACAGGAATTTCGCCCGTCCTGCAAATTTGGATACGACCCCGGTCGTGGAATTAAGGAACAATGTAAGATGCAGAATGAAAAACCAGAAAAGCGGAATCTCCAGCCTGTTCTTCTTTTTTTGTCCGTCTGTCTGATTCATTTAGATAACCCTACGCTCCTTACCTCTGTTTCTATCAATTCGGTTCACCCAGCGCTCCATACATAGCCTTGCGTATGACCGCACATGGCTTCCCGTCCGGGTCATGCCCTTAACACTTTTTTCCCTTTTTCAGGCTTTATTTTCAGGCTTTATTCTCATTCTGTTTTCTTTTTTTGTCTGCTGTTTTCCGATACAGGATCTCCCATCCGCCGACATAATGCCAGCGGCGTGTAACACGGCCGGGCGCTTTGAGAAGATTTGCGCCAATCGCCATCAGGAAATGATCTTTCATTGTTTTCTCAGTGATCGAAGGTCCGTCCTTTACAACTGTCAGTTGGTCCTCCAGATGCAGACATACAACAATGCGGTGCCACCAGGATGAGCTGAAGTCCCATATGTGCCTGGGATACCTCATATCCAGAGTGATACCCAAACGCTTCATCAGGCAGTACAGCGGATACTTATAGGGAGAACGGAAATACAGATACCCTCCCAGAGCCGTCAGGTCAACAAGCTGCCTGAATTCTCTCCCCGGACTTGGGAGATGTTCCAGCACGGCACTCGCGATCACGATGTCAAACAGCTCGTCTGCCGGCAGTGCACTCAGTGGAAAACAATGCGTCAGTGATATATTCTTTTCCTTGGAAACACAAGGAGTATCCGTATAGTCCACAACGACGATCTCAACAGAATCGTATCTGCCGGTCTGCATGATCGACTCGCCTAAGGCATAGCTTAATGAACCGTCACCTCCCCCGAAATCCAGAATGCGGATCTTATTCTGCTCCGGTAAAGGTTTCATCATTTTCATCAGATGCCGGGCAAATCGCTCTTTTCCATAAAAAGTAATCTTATCTCCCGTATGATCTTTTTCGTCATTGTCAAGATAATTATATTTTTCATACACTTCATCCAGTTTTTCCTTTCGAAGCATACGGTCATAGGTAACTGCTCCACAACGCCGGCATTTTACAAAATGAATCTGCGGTTTTTCCCGAAAAAGACGCAGCTGCCGGAAAGCATTTTTTGCGCCACAACATCCGCAGCGGTCAACATCAACCAAATCCTCATCTCTGATCTCGTCCAGAGGCATGAAAAAATAATCGGAGAACTGCATATTTACCTCACTCGTCTCAATTAAAAGTTAATATTTGGGATTATACCACCGAATATCCGGTACGGCAACGGAATATATCAGCACTCAGCGCCGAAGAATAGAACATTGTAACAGTTTTTCTGCCACCACCCAAAAACATACGCCTTTGTGTTAGCACTTTTTATATGCTTTACCCTGCATGTAGGAGGTCTTATACTAAAGCTTATTCTATTCAAGCACTTTATTGATTGCGTCCTGGATGAGGGCATACGAAACGATGGAAAGCCCAAAAACCCCGAGGATCGTGAACAGAACTCCGCTCGAAGCATTGATCTGCCGGATCTCGTCACATTTCTGCCCCATTTTATAAAGCCAAAATAGTCCATAGATCCCAAGCGTTATAATAGCCAGAAAGACGACCATCCCTCCGCCCGGCGCGATCGGATCCTGTGCGAGCTCGTTCACATCATTATTGAGTCTGCTCATCCAGATCAGCCCATAGATCCCAAATGTGACGATCGTCAGGACGACACAGAGCACGATGCTTCTTGGCGCGACGCTCGTATAGATGATCTCCTCGCCTCCCGCATCTGTTCTACCGCCTCTCTCATACGATTCGCGATCGTACATATCTGAAGCAAGCCCTTTGTTTTCCGGTTCCCGCTCATCCATCGGCGCCCCGCAAAAAACACAGTATTTGTTGTTTCCGTCATTTTCCGCAAGGCAGTGCCCGCAAATCCGTTTAGCCACGTTTATCTCTCCCTGAATGCTTCTGCGAAGCCTTTGATGAACTCGGCAGTCCCCGCGATCCCGAGCCTGCTGGAATTGACGATCAGGTCATACGCTCTGGAGTCGCCCCATTTCGTTTTACTGTAGAAGTTGTGGTACGCGCGGCGGACCCTGTCCGTATCCTTGCGCTCCTCATCCGCCTCCTCAAGCGAGATCTGCTGGATCCCTGCAAGCCTCCTGTTCTTGTCCTCCTCATCGCCGACCACGAAGACGCGGATCACATTCGGATTGCCTGCAAGTACGGAATCTGCGCAGCGTCCGACGATAACGCAGCTCTCCCCGCTTTCCGCGATCTGCCTGATATAGTCAAAAGTCAGCCTTGCGACATTGCTCTCGGGTGACTCCTCGAACGCCCCGATCCGCCCTGAGAACGGAAACCCCACAGGTTTCTCGTCCAGTTTTTTTACATAATTCCTGTTCAGCCCGCTGATCTTGGCGGTGCCCTCCACAAGCCGTTTCTTGTCATAGCAATCGATGCCCATTGCGTCCGCAAGTTTCTTTGCGATCGCGTGGCCGCCGCTTCCGGATTCCCTTCCGATCGTAATAATGATCTGTTCTTTCATTGTGATGTCCCCCCATTCTTTTTCATGGGACCGGGAAGTGAACGCTTCCCGGAGCATTTGCATTTTGTCCTGTTATTATTATAACAGACTTACGGCAAAATAGGCACCATTAGTTAACGCGAATCCCTTTTCGTCTTCTTCTCATTTATCATCTGATGCCGGCCCGGTTTTCGTCAGGCACCGCCGCGCTTTTCCTCCTCGAGAAGATCCTCAAGACCGTAAACGATAAGCGTGCTGATCTTTCTTGAGAGTGTCTCTATATCCATTTTCATTCCGCTCATGAACCACCTCTGGTACACGGAGACCATCCCGGCCACGATATAATCCAGCATATATTCCACAAGTTCCTCCTCTGCGGAGATCTGGTCCGCGTAGAGCGTCATCACCCTCTCTTTGAGGGATGAAATGATCTTTTGCAGAAAGAAGACCTGGTTTCTGTTGGTCAGGATATTTCCGTAAAAATCGAGGTCGGAGGTGATCAGTCTCGCAAGTGTATTGAAAGTCGTCTGCGGATCTTTGATCAGCGAGTCAAAATCGATCCTGCTCAGCGTCTCCTCGAACCGCATGATCAGCTCATCCTCCATTTCCTCGGCCACCGCGTTGACGGAGCTGTAATTATTGTAAAATGTCTTCCGGTTGATATCCGCCGCTTCCGCGAGTTCGGTGACGGTGATCTCCTCGATCGGTTTATTTGCGAGGAGCTTCGTCATGGCTGCGTGTACGGCCTTTCTCGTCTTCATGATCCTTTTGTCCGTCATGTTTCCTGCCCTGCCTTCTGTAATGCCCTGGATTTTATTACCCAAAAAAGCCCTTTCATGTATCTTACGAAACAAGTTTAGCGCAAAGTGTTGTTTCTTACACAAACACCGCCAACATTATGGTTGTATTGAGATAATATACATTTGTATAATAATACACAACTGTTGCTTATGTCCACAGTTGCACCATCCACAGTATTACACAAGAAAAATACGGAGGACTAAATGAAAGATTACGTCATCTGTGTCGATGCTTCCGTCGATATCGCCCAAGATTATATTACTGATCACGGGATCGTTATCATCCCGATGGAATATATGCTCGGCGAAAAAGAAATGATTATGGAAAACCGTCTTACGGACGAACAGCTCACCGCATTCTATAACGCCATGCGGCAGGGGGAAATGACACACACCAGCCAGATCACACCATATTATTACCAGCAGATCTTCAAAAAGGTAGCCGGTCAGGGATACGATATTCTCTACCTCTCGCTTTCCAGCGGCCTGAGCAGCACTTACTCTTCCGCGCTGACTGCCGCCGAAGAGATCGAAGATGAATTCGACGGCCTCAAGGTCGAAGTCGTGGATACTCTCGCAGGAACAGGCGGCATGGGCCTTCTTCTGATGATGGCAGTCCGCGGCAAAGAGAGCGGGATGAGCGTCACCGAAAATGCCGCTTTGCTCCGTGAAAACGCGCGGAAGGTTTGTCACTGGTTCCTCGTGGACGATCTGAAGTATCTCTACAGGGGCGGCCGTATTTCCGCCGCTACCGCCGTAGCGGGCGCAGTCCTTAACATCAAGCCTATCCTCAAGATCGCTGATGACGGAACTCTCGTCAGCATTGCCAAGAAGCGGGGCCTTCCCAAAGCGTCCGCATTTTTGACAGACTGTTTCGCGGCTTCTGTGGATAAAAGTCTTCCCTCTGATGTGATCATCGCTCACGCGGACTGCGAAGCGGAAGCGAAAGCCGCTAAAGAACGCATACTCCGCATCTTCCCCGAAGCAAATGTCCAGATCTGCGGTCTCGGACCTATCATCGGCGCTCATACCGGTCCCGGTATGATGGCTGTTATCCACTGGGGCAACCGGAATTATATCTGAATAGAAATTATATCAAAAATAAAGGGGCTGTGAAAAAAGAATAGCCCCCACAAAAAGAAGGACCACAGGTTCATAAAGAGCCTGCGGTCCTTCTTTTTGTGTTAAAATTTAACTTGCGA
>CACXMK010000002.1 GCA_902768735.1 uncultured Lachnospiraceae bacterium
TCTCCTTTTGAGGTGAACTTCTTGCCATAGTACATTTCCCGCTTCAAAATACCCCAGAAACCTTCCATCGGCCCATTGTCGATACAATGGGCAACTCTGTACATACTCTGCTTCATATGATCACTTGTGCTTTATTACGTTTCTGTTACTGGTGACTCGGTCCATCCCTGAAAAGTACCTAAAATAAAGGCTTTTCGTCGGGTTCATTGGCTTCAAGTTCCACCGTCTCAAAGTTGGGTGACAAAATGGGTGACAACAAAAATCAGGGCACGGAAACGCCCTCCTTTTCTTGCTTTTTTGGGTGACAAACCCGCTCCTAAGCGGTAGGTCGGGTGTTCGAGTCACCTCGCGGACGCTTGAGAACCGGAATTTAATAGTCCCGGTTTTTTATGTTTTTGGGACTTTTGAGTGTTTCAGAAAAAATATAGCTTCGACCTCGTTCTTTCATAGGGCCGGAGTTTTTTGGTATCAATAGCCAACCCCGAATTCTGTCCTCATCTGCTGTAGAAACCGTTCCGCGATCGGGGTAAATGTCTGATACTTCTTCCAGACAAGGTATAGTTTTGTTTCCAGCCGCGGATAAAGCGGAACGAACACAAGCCCGCTTTCCGAAGATACGTCGATCAGTTTGTCAAAGGTCAGAAGATAGCCAAGGCCTGACTTTGCGAAGATCGAACCGTTGTAGGAAAGACGGAAGGAGCCTTCCAGATGGAGCTGTTCATACTTTTCGCCTGCCCAGGCCGCGATCTCATGATCCCACGCCTGTTCGGAACAAAACAAAGGCAGTCCGATCAGGTCATCAAGCTGAATCTCTTTCTTTTCTGCCAATGGATCATCAGCAGAGAAAACAAGACCCCATACGTCCGCTTCAGGGAAAGGAAGAAAATCATATTTTTTTGCATCCGGTTCCTCTGCGAGAACGACAAAATCCAGGAGTCCTTTTTGCAGTTTATCTGCGACCTGTTCGGTATCGCCGCTGGTAATGTGGTACTGAAGACGGGGATAGCGCGCCTTCAGGATTTTGATCGCATCAGCAATATATTTGATCAGGCAGGATTCGGCCAATCCCAAAAAGAGTTCTCCTCCCGCGATATCATCCAGGGAGACGAACTCTTTTTCGATCTTATCGGCCATGCTGACAAGATCTTCCGCCCGTTCCCTGAGAAGCATGCCTTCATCCGTCAGGCGGATGCTGAAGCTGTGGCGGGTGAAGAGCTTCTTGCCAAACTCATCTTCAAGCGCTTTCAGTGCCTTGGACAAAGTTGGCTGTGTGACGTGCAGCATTTCAGCCGCCCGGGTCATATTCTCCTCTCGCGCGACCGCGAGGAAGTAACGAAGGGTACGAATTTCCATGTATTGTCTCCGGATAAGTGAATCAGGCGAATCATACCGAATGAGAGAGCGGGCTCGTGATTCAGTATGATATGCCAAAACAGAATATCATGATATGAACTATAACAATTGGCGAGACAGAAATCAACCTGTTAGACTGTAAGTCGTAAAGGAAAGAAGGAGTACTGCCATGAGTGAATATGCAAAAGACCTGACAACATGCCTTGCAGATGCAGGCTTTTCTAAAGAGGCGATCAGCGAGGCGGTCAGACTCTGCGAAGCGGGACAGAAGAAAGACCTGGTGCGACTCCTCAGGGTCAGACGCTGTGACCTGATCGAAGAACTTCACGAAAGGCAGAGAAAAATTGACCGGTTCGATTATATGATCCGGCAGACAGAAAAACAGATATAAAGAAAGGCGGCAATAATCATGATGAAAACAGAAGAACTGAGACTTACACAGGAATGGGACAAGGTTTTCCCGAAGAGCGAAAAGATCGATCACAAGAAAGTGACCTTTGTAAATCATTTCGGCATCACCCTTGCGGCGGATATGTATGTACCGAAGAATGCGGAAGGAAAGCTCCCCGCTATCGCGGTCAGCGGTCCGTTCGGAGCCTGCAAGGAGCAGTCCTCCGGGCTGTATGCGCAGACCATGGCGGAACGGGGCTTTTTGACGATCGCTTTTGACCCGTCCTTCACAGGCGAGTCCGGCGGCTTCCCCCATGCCATGCATTCTCCCGATATCGATGTGGAAGATTTCCAGGCGGCAGTCGATTTCCTTTCTGTTCAGGACAACGTTGATCCGGAACGCATCGGTATCATCGGCATCTGCGGCTGGGGCGGCATGGCGCTGCAGACGGCCTGCATTGATACTCGCGTCAAAGCCACAGTGACTTCCACTATGTATGACATGTCCCGTGTCGCGGGTAACGGATACTTTGATGAGGCTGACAACGAAGAAGCCCGTCATCAGATGCGGCTCGCTATCAACGCACAGCGCACAAAGGACTATGAAAACGGCGATTATGCGCTACAGGGCGGTGTAGTCGATCCGCTGCCGGAGGATGCTCCGTATTTCGTGAAGGACTATTACGCTTACTACAAGACCCCGCGCGGATATCATTCCCGTTCCCTGAACTCCAATAACGGATGGACGGTGAACACTACGACGTCTCTGATGAATATGAGGCTCTTCACTTA
This sequence comes from uncultured Lachnospiraceae bacterium, assembly GCA_902768735.1. Lineage (GTDB taxonomy): Bacteria > Bacillota > Clostridia > Lachnospirales > Lachnospiraceae > CAG-791. The sequence goes on from CACXMK010000002.1 coordinate 2,536, forward strand.
TTCCAACGAGATCCGCAGCGCTGTCCTGATGATCCACGGCGACAAGGCACATTCCTGCTACATGAGCCGCGACGCTTATGCAGACATGGTAAAGGACAGTAAGTATGCAGACAACAAAGAACTGCTGATCATCCCCGGTGCTTCCCATACGGATCTGTATGATCAGATGGAGATCATCCCCTTTGACAAAATCGAAGTGTTCATGAAGGAGAATCTGAAATGAGCAGTATACTTGTGATTACGACCAGCCTTCGGGCAAAGAGCAATTCTGACAGACTGGCGGATGAAATGATCCGGGGCGCAAAGGATGCCGGACACGAAGTTGAGCATATAAGCCTGAAAAGGCTGTCAGCGGCCTTCAGGGCTGGGTCGACTGCTTTGAGAAGGCTAAATTTGAGGGTTCTCTGTTCTGCGGCGGAATGAACGACATCGGGGAAGCAGAGCAGAACACAAATGGGTTGAAAAACGCGTATGCGTTCGGGAAGCAGCTGCAGTAAAAAGAGTCATCTGTTCCCCGCTATACTGTTTTGTTGACAGTTTCTTTATCAGAAAGAGGTTGATTATGCGAGTCAGAAATATACTGGCGGTTTTCTTGATCGTTGTCTTAAGCATGTCACTTATGGCTTGCCAAAGCAAGGGCAGTGATGGTTCAAAGACGGATGGAAATGTACTGGAAACGGCTGCACAGGAAGGCAGAGAACAGAACTCTGAAACAGAAGCAGCATCTGAAGCGGAAACCATTCAGCCTGATCAGAATGCTGCCCAGACCGTGGAAGGAGAACAGGAGAACGCAAATACAATGAAGATGCGGATCGGTGATACAGAGGTGAATGTGGAGTGGGAAGAGAATAGATCCGTGTATGCACTGAGGGAACTGGCAGCCGGTGGCCTGACGATCAATATGTCCATGTACGGCGGCTTCGAGCAGGTGGGGCCTTTAGGAACGGATCTTCCCCGGGACGATGAGCAGACAACGACTTCTGCAGGGGATATTGTCCTTTACTCAGGAAATCAGATTGTGATATTCTACGGCTCCAACTCCTGGGCTTATACGAGGCTTGGCCATATAGATCTTTCTGCGGAAGAGATGTCAGAGCTCCTCGGTCACGAAGATGTGACGGTCACTATTTTGACGGAAAAGGAAGCAGCAGATCCTGCGGCCTCCGCGACATCGGAAGCACTTCCCGATCTCTATGCAATGGAAACCTACGATTCCGTCCCCGAGTATTATTTGGAGAGACATGAAGACATTGATTACGGTACGCTCGACGAGGATGTGGAGTATTACTCCACTACCGCGGGCGACCGCAAGTACTGTAATGTTCTCCTGCCGGCAGGATACGACACGTCACAGGAATATCCGGTCCTGTATATGATCCACGGATGGGGCGGGCAATACGATTCTCACATTTATGAGGGATCTACTCTCCAGACCTTGTATGGGAACATGCTCAGTGAAGGCCTAGCTGTCCCCATGATCATTGTAGGCGTCGATATGTACACGGACATCCTCGCGGACAAAGACGACAAGACAGAGGAAGAGATGAGGCTCTGCTACGACAAGGCGGTCGATGACATTGGTCTGGACCTTATGCCTTTTATCGAAGAGAAGTATTCCGTAAAGACCGGCCGGTTGGCTACTGCCGTATCAGGCGTTTCCCAAGGGGCAACCACATCTCTTGCCACTGGCTTTAAATGGCAGTCCAAAATAGGGTATATCGCTAGTTTAGCTCCTGATCCGGGCGTCATCCCCACTCCGTATTACGAGGGGACCTACTGGAACTGGCCCATCTTTGACGACTTTGTTATAGAATCACCCGAGACGATGCCTCGTTACATCTATCTCACTGTCGGTACAGAAGATCCTTGGAATATAGACGTGACTGCGTACTACGGTGAAGTTATGGACAGGAACGGAATTCCCAACCAGAACGATCTTGTCGAGGGATATGGTCATGACAGCGATTTCTGGGCACTCGGGCATTACAATTTCCTGCAGAAGATATTCCTGGACTGAGAAGAATCACAGGGCGGGCTCGTGATTCGCGGGGGTGCTGTTACAGACAGTTGCAGAGAAACGAAAGAAAATGGAATCTGCGGCAGGACTTTTCACCGAATAAACGGTTCACCCGGAGAAGTGGAGGTTGTGAGCTTTAAGATTCGAGATAAGTAAGAAGGGGATGTCGTAATTGTAAAAAATTCGACACCCCCTCATCATAGCGGTTAAATTCGTGTGATAGCCTGTTTTACTTGACAGAAATCGTCTTAAGATACCGCACAGCGCGCTTGCTGTTCTGATCGCCGAACACAATGAGCTGCGCGCCCTGGCCGCCGTCGATCCCCTTGATCTGCTCGCCGCCTTCGGTCAGCGCGACAAATACTTTGCCGGCTTCAAGCAGCTCTGCGCCGGTCAGTTCTGCCGAGTAGTTATCATCGGACGTGGCAGTGATCGCGGAAGATTCGGAAATTTCGATGCCGTTTGCCTTAAGCAGCGCTTGCAGCTCTGCGCCTGTGTATTCGTGGTGTGATACTTCGCCCTTTCCGTTTACAAGATCGCCGTCAAAAGACTGTCCCCCGACATCTATCCAGGCAACAGTGATCTCTTTACCGCCGCTGACAAGGACCAAGCCGGAGACATTTTTATCTCCTTTCCGGTTAATAAAAGCGAGCACTGCGGCGACAATGACCAATGCTGCAATGATTCCGGCGATTAATTTCTTTTGCATTTCTGATTTCCCCCTTTAAATAAAATATGAAAAGTTAAGTATAAAAACATGTATCTGTTTCACTTTCAAGCATTTTCAGGTACTTAGATTTTTTTAGTTTCTCGGCGCATGGTTTATCGCCGAAATGTTCCGCTCTTCGAAACAGGAGGCACTCGAGCCTGAAAAAACCGGTCGCAGTCTTTTGACCAGGACGCCGGCAAAACTGCCGCACACCGCGCCGCTTGCGAGCGCCACAACGATGTAGAGAGCGAGCGGAACTCCCGGAAGACGGAATACGATGAAGTTCGCGGTAAGGCTGGCAGCCGCAGCGCCGAGCATGTTGGAGATCGTCAGGGTGAGATCTGTGCCGAGGCCGGTTTTCCGCGACAACAGAAAGATCAGATCGATCACGATGCCGGGCACGATGTAGCCGATGGGCGACAGGATTCCCATGCTGCCGACCATGCCGAGCGACAATGCGATTATGCTCTGTACGATGCCCATCAGGGTGGCGCACCCGAAGATGGGGACCAGTTCAGCGGCGACGACGAGAAACATCAGGGAAAAACTCGTGCCAATGCCGCCCGGAATCCTCAAAAAATCGGTCAAAATATTAGCAGCCGGAGCGATCAGCCTCTTTGTGAACAGCCCCAGGTCACAGCAAAGTGTGAGAAACAGAAGATTTCTGAGACTAAACCGGTTCATGATCTCTTTCCTCCTTTCTGTCGGCGATGCCGCCAAAAAAGTGATTTCTGACTTCGGTGTAAACGCCTTCGCGGTTCTCCCCGGTCAGCATATACAGGCGCACCCGCGGGTGGTGCTTAATGCGATCGAGGTAGTCGATGGAACCGGCTTGATTGGCCGGGTCTGAGAACTCCGAACCGGAAGCTGTGTATCTTACGGAAGCAAGGATGGGGATGTCACCGTCCAGGGCTTCAAATATTGTCCTAAGAAACAGGGGCGCATCCTTTTCCATGTGGCCGATCTCATCCATGATGAGCAGGCCGCCGGGACGGGCTGACCGGATCAGAGCAGTGCCATAGGATTCGAAGGTTTCCGAACAGACATCTCTCACACGGCCGCATGTGCTTCCCAGATAGCGGGCATCTGCGGGAATGTCATCTGTTTGGCCCAGGCCGGCGGGAAACATATAGATCCGATGGATGCCGCCCGAATCTGCAGACCGCCTTGTCAAAAAACCGTAGACAGGCATCGGAGATCCGATTGCCGGAGCTTCCGCTTCCTGTATGATCCGCCGGATGAGTGTGGTCTTGCCGGTTTTTTTGGGAGCGCACAGGACAACATGCAGTTTTGTCGTATTGTTTTTGTTTTTTATCATTTTGTAATCATTCCGCACACAATATTTTGGCAACAAAAAAGACACAGCACGAAAAACGCTCATGCAGTGTCATTTTTCATGCTCTTTTTTTCAAGAATGGAAGGTTGACCGATTTCTCTGTCAGCCCCAGGTGCTTTTGCTCAAAGAACAGCTATTCAATTGTGCGGACGCAGTTCCTGCATCTATTTCTATTATACACGAAATAACACAGTAGTTACACTGTTTTTTTAAGGATATCGAGCTGGTCGAGGCCCACGCTGCCGCCTGAAAGCAGAAAGCAGACTTTTGTTTCCGGAGTAACAGTGATCAGCCCCTGCAGCACCGCGCCAAGTCCGATGCAGGCCGCAGGCTCCGCGAGCACTTTTCCCTCTGTGAGAAGCAGCTTCATTCCTTTCAGAAGATAGTCGTCCTCTACGGCGACAACACCGTCAACATATTTCTGAACCTGCGGGAAGCAGATACTGCCGGGGGTGTCGGCGGCAAGCGCATCCGCGATCGAAAAATGCCGCTCTACCGTGACCGGACTGCCTGCCGCAAGGCTCGCGCTATAACGAGGGAGAGCAGCCGGTTCCGCGCCGTACACTTTCATTTGCGGTGCGAGCGATTTGACAGCTGTGGAAACGCCGCCGATCAATCCGCCGCCGCTGACCGGTATGATCACGAGATCAAGATCAGGAGCCTGTTCGAAGATCTCGATCCCTGCGGTTCCCTGTCCTGCGAGGATCGCTTCATCATTGAAAGGCGGGATCGAAACCGCGCCGCGCTCGGCGCAGATCTTCGCTGCGATCTCGAATCTCTCGGAGACATCACATAAAACGACTTCCGCGCCGAGGGCCCGGATATTCTCTACTTTAAGCGGAGGTGCGGTGCGGGGCATTACGATCGTTGCGGTCGTACCGAGCATCTTCGCACCATATGCGACCGCACGGCCATGGTTGCCGGACGACGCCGCGACGACACCGCGAGCAAGCTGTTCCTGCGGAAGAGAAAGCAATTTGTTGAGCGCGCCGCGAAGTTTGAATGCACCGGTGATCTGCATACATTCTGCTTTTGCGTAGACTTTGCAGCCGAGGAACGGATCAAGGTTTTGCAGCCGGAGCAGCGGTGTTTTGACAATATAAGGGGCAATGCGCCCGCGCGCCTCCTGGATGGTTTCGATCGTGACGGACATGGAATCGTCCTCCTTTTTCGTGATATAGGAACAGTATAGCGCCAAGAGCCCTTTTAGTAAAATAAAAGGGGAAGTGCCAAAAAAGACCGGTGCTTTTTGAGAAATACCGAATGCTTCCGTTTTTTTGACCATGGATTTTTTGACCATGGATTTTTTGACCATGGAAAGGAACATAGAGCATCGTATCTTATGGTATCCGGACGATCAAAAGAGTCAGGAAATGAAAGATCCGGCCCCGTCAGATTCAATTGACAGAGCCGGAAGCGTTAAAAAAGGAGAATAGATCATGAAAAAATGGATTTGTATACTGTTATCCGTCATTATGCTGATGGGGCTGTGTGCCTGCGGACAAAAGCAGGAAACAGCAGCAAAGCCGGAAGCGGCAGCGGAACCCGCTGCGACAACCGCACAGGAGAACAATGAATGGTCCCGCCAGGGTTATTTCTCAGATGAAAACGAGAATATGCTCTCCATCACCTTAATGGAGGACGTTGTTGATCCCGGCTGGTATGTCGGCGCCATGATCGGAGAGTTCATGGGTGGCGCGACGCTCCCGCAGGAAGGGAACACTCTGCACGGAAACCTTAATGCTTCGGAAGAGAGTGCGGAGCCCTACATCGTTACGATTTCCGAGGAGGGTGAGGACGGCCTGCTGGTTGCCGTCGAAGGTGGTGAGAGCTATCATTTCGTTCCGATGGACCTTCCGGACGCCACGATCTTTGTCACTATTGGTACAGAAGGCTTAGGCAATATTGCTTACGAGGAAGGCGAGGAAGCGCCGGAGATCGATCTGGAGTATCCCTTCCAGTCGGCACAGATCAATCTGGGCGAACCCACCATACACACTTTGGTGGCATGGCCGCAGGCAGGCAATCTTTTTGTTAAGTGGACAAAGAACGGAGAGGACTTCTCGACGGATCCTCAGATCACAGTGATGCTTGACGAGAGCGCAGACTTTGTCGCCGTGTTTGAAGAAGATCCCGATTGGAGAAATCCCGTCACGGATTTCGCCGGTGAATACCAGTGCGAGCGAGCCCACGCGCAGGTCGACTGTTTTGGCGCGGAAGAAGCGTGGATCATCATTGAGTGGGGCGGCAGCGCCTCTGAGCTGGCACATTGGGACATCGTTGGAAAACCCGACCCGGACACACAGACCATCACCTATTCGGACAGCGTGAAGCAGATCATCGTCTATAAAGAGGACGGCGAGATCGAGAGTCAGGAAATCGTGTCAGAGGATAACTCCGGAACGATCGTCTTTAACGGCGACGGGACCTTTACATGGCACGACGACCAGTCAGAATATGGTGTGGATATGGTATTCGAGCTCCTTCCCGCAGAGGAAGCGGCCGATAGCGAGGCAGAAGCCGCCAATTCCTGATGCGGCAGGCAAAGATTCTTTCCGGTGATGTATCTTAACAAAGAAACTCATTTTCATGTACAATGATAGTAAATACAAACTGATCGTCGATGACGACACCGGTATGCTGGTCTGTCCGGAATGCGGGACCAGCCTGGGTATTGAGTATTTTGTCCCGAGATCCGAGTGAGGAAAGTAAGAAAGGAGAAACGGTATGAAAAAACTGTTTGAAGCAGCGGACCGCTATGTACAGGAGAGCGATTGGAAGATCATTGCAGTACTCAAGTTCTGCCTGATCTCGCTTGGTGTGATGCTCGGGATGAGTATAAAGAAAGAGTATAAGAAACCGGCGTATCTGGCGGCAGGATCGGTGTTCCTGGCGACGTATGTCCCGCTGATGGCGAAGCTGTTCAGGATACTTTTGTCGGATCCGGACTGAGGCAGTGATCCATGAGCGCTTTTGTGAAGATCGACCTGCACGGGCTGCGGCAGGATGAAGCGATCAAGGTGATCAACAAGGCGATCGCCGCCGCGGATTCCACGACCTATCAGATCCAGCTGATCCACGGCTACAACCGCGGTACCAGCCTGCGGTCGATGATCTATGAAGAATACCGGTATGATCCAAAGGTCAAGCGGATCATGCCCGGAGACAATCCGGGGATCACAGTTCTGGTGATACGGGAATTGTACTGAAACTGTCACATTATCGGAAATACAATCGGAAATCCAGCGGAAACAGAGTCGCATACATAGGAAAAAAAGAGGGAGAGCTGTTGTAAAACAACTCTCCCATTTTTTGTGTCAGACGGAGCATGCGGCGATGCTCTCCCGGATCAGCGCGGCAAATTTATCTACCTGGAAGGCAGTGCGGGTGGTAAAGAGACCATTGATGTCGGGCTGCGAGAGAAGCGCTGTACCATTCTGCGCGCCCAGCATGAAGCTGTCTCGTACCGGGCTTTTCGAGGCGCGTTCCAGAGCCGTATAGGATGGAATAAAAAAGAACTGGTAATCGCTGCGGCTTAGATCTGCGGTGGCTTTCGTGATGGCTTTCAGGTATTCTTCCGTATCGGAAGCGGTTTTATACATCTTAAAATTGCTTCCGAAGTAGAATTTTTTCTTCATTGTTTGAAAGAAGCTCCTTTCCTTTTAGGAAGCAGCTTCAGCACAGTTCCAGCGGAATGTGCGCTGCTTCCGCTTTGCTGATGTATTCCTGTTTCAGTCCGGAGTCCGTGATAATGCGGTATACTTCGCTGAGAGGACAAATGACCTCAAGATAGCCCGCACCGAATTTTGCGCTGTCCGCAAGGACAAAGACCTTATCTGTGATATCTAAAATAGCGCGCTTGATCTGCATCTGAGGGGTTCCGATGGAAGCAAGCCCGACGTTGAAATTGATGCTGTGCACGCTGATAAAAGCCATGTCCACAAAGACGCTCCGGATCGCCTGCGTCGTTTGTTCGCCCATCGTGGCAGGCAGGTGGCCTCCTACATGGCCGCCGATGAGATATAACTGTACGTGCGGGGCACCCGCCAGCACGGACGCTGACGGAAGGGAATTTGTCAGTACCGCCACAGCCTTTTCAGGGTGATGGCTTATATGCTGCGCCAAAAAATAGCAGGCAGAGGAGTCATCCAGAATGATCGTGCTGTTTTCCGTGATATAGTCGTAAGCACGGGCAGCAATGCGCTGTTTTGCATCAATATTGCGCTGCAGGCTCGGATATACCGTTTCCATATTGTCCGGAGATGCCACCTTTTTGGCTCCGCCGCGCGTGCGTTTCAATTGTCCGAGATTTTCAAGTTCACGGAGGTCGTTCCGGATCGTTACTTTGGAACAACTGAAGAGTTCGCTAAGTGAAGCGATACTTACACTTCCCTGGTTATCCATGATCTCCAGTATTCTCTGCTGGCGTTCATTCATGGCGTCTCCTTTCTGCAAGTCTGTTTTCGCTTTCAATACTTGTTAACAGCTCCGTCTTCCGCCTGCTGTAACGCAGCTGCCGGAAGCGAAGACACTATTCTTAGCACATGATAAATGAAAACAAACTAAAAAGCAATCGAAAAGAAACATAAGATCTTTTAAAAAAAAACTTTCGAAAGAAGGAGAAGCGGGAACTGTCCGCCAGCACGATCACCTTTGAGGTGGTCCGGATAATGGACTGTTTCATCTGCATCTCGGCATCGGAGATGGCGGTGAGACCGGCATCAAAGCTGATGCTGTGTACGCCGATGAATGCCTTATCCACTTTGAAGCGACTGATCTCCTCATTTGCCTTCGCCCCCAGAGACGCCGGAAGGTTTCCGCTTACGCTCCCGCCCACAACGTACAGGTCAATGTGGGAAAGACTGGAAAGCTCACTTACCGCAAGAATGGAATTGGTCACTACAGCAAGCCGCTTTCCCGGATGCCGGCGGATCTCCAGGGCAAGATAAAAGGAGAAAGAGGAATCGTCAAGAATGATGGTCTCTCTGTCAAGGATCAGAAAAGATTCAGGATATGAAAACAGATTGCGTGTGCTTACGAATTCAGATAAGATTTATTTAGGACAGTTGCGCTATTAAGAGCAGCGAACTCACAGCGGGAATCCCTGTATGCGGTTCTGCGGTGTTCAATGGTTCGATCGAACAGAACGTGAAGGAACTGCCGGCGCAGAGTAAGGAGAAAAGAAAGAGAGGAGAGCAGAAAATGAAGATCGCGATCGGTAATGATCATTCAGCAGTGGAGTACAAAAAAGAGATCACGGCCTTTCTTGAGGAAAAAGGACATGAGGTCATCAATTTCGGAACCGATACGAATGTTAGCTGCAACTACGCGGAGTACGGACAGAAAGTCGGTGAAGCAGTGGCTTCCGGTCAGGCGGACTGCGGCGTTCTGATCTGTGGGACGGGTATCGGTATCTCTCTGGCGGCAAACAAAGTAAAGGGCATCCGCGCGGCGGTCTGCAGTGAGCCTGTATCGGCCAGACTGACCAAGGAGCACAATAATGCGAATATCATCGCTTTCGGTGCTCGCATTGTCGGTATCGAGATGGCGAAGGCGATCGTCACCGCCTGGCTGGATTCCGAGTTTCAGGGCGGAAGGCACCAGGATAGGATCAATTACATCCACAGCATCGAGAAATGACCGGAGAAAGGGGCCCCGTGCGTGGAGAATTGGGGATAAGTGCGTAAGTACCTATGTGGACGGATGAAAGGTTTTATACCACAGGTTGAATGACAACCCCGGAAAGGGATGATATCATCTGTTACAGAAGAAAAAAAGGACAGATGGTCCGGAAAGGAAAGGCAATGAAACACAGACCGAATGATATTTTCATGACTGAGTTCGCAAATACATTCCGCGCGAATGACAATCACGGGATCATTATGCCTGCAGCTGAAAAAGCTGAATGGTTTATTAAGTATTGCCTTCACAGGGCCGGATCAAGTGGATATCTGGGACCAGGTGTAACTATATGCGCAAAAAGGCGCATCCTGGCGTGATCAGATGGATCGAAGTATAGTTTACTGAGACTGCCGCTTGTCCAAAAGACAGGCGGCATTTTTGCGTGAAGCAATGAGCTAAGCGCAGAACAGCCGGCATGGCGGATCAATAAAATAAATAATAAAAATAAATAATAAAAAATATATTCAGGTCTGTGGTGCAAACGGAAAGCATGGTGGTCTCCAAAACCTCAGATTTCGGATCATACCCGAACGGATCTGCTATGGGTTACTCGTATAACGGCTATTACAGCAGACTCTTAATCTGTCAGATCGGGGTTCGAATCCCCGGTGGCCCATTTCCTTAGGAGCGTAGTTCAGTGGTAGAGCGCCTGTCTGATATGCAGGAAACCGGCGGTTCGAATCCGCCCGTTCCTATTATGACATTGCCGGGTTGGCAGTGTTTTGACAAATTGCAGAGTGGCTCGACTGGTAAGGCGGCGTCCTCATACGACGACACATGTCGGTTCAAATCCGGTCTCTGCAACTTACGCCCCATCTAACTAAAAGAGCAGGTGGCCACGCTTTCAATGTGGAGATACGGGTTCGAGTCCCGTTGGGGTGATCAAAAACCGCTGCGGCGGTCATATGTCTCATTCGTCTAACGGAGAGGACAGGGGACTTCTAATCCCCCGATACGGGTTCGAATCCTGTATGAGACATCCGGGTATGTAGCAAAACGGCTTTGCAGCGGGCTTTTAACCCGTCTACGCAGGTTCGACCCCTGTCATGCCCATTCTGCTCTGATGATCGTAACGGAAAGCATACTTGTCTGCCAGGCATGGCGTGCGGGTTCGAATCCCGTTCAGAGCTTATGCAGGGAATCCCGAGCCCTGCAGTTTACAATATGTCCCCGTAGGCTAATGGACTAAACCGGGTGGCTACGACCCATCTGATGCGCGTTCGACTCGTGCCGGGGATACTGCGGCTGTGGCAGAATGGTTATGCGGCGGTCAGTGGAACCGCACCACGCGGGTTCAAATCCCGTCAGTCGCCCTGGAAATCCTGCGAGGGGTTTTGGCAGCAGCATACAAAAGTCGATGGCAGTGGCAGAAAGGCTTATGCAGCGAGAGGTGGTCTCGCCAATACGGGTTCGAATCCCGTCGGCCATCATGGAAACGCCTGAAATAGGAATTCCTCAAATATCCGGTGGTAGCTCAATCGGCAGAGCTCTTAGAAAAAACAAATCCTGTGCGGGGTTTTAACAGCAGAATTTATTCGGCGCTCCTAACGCAGAGGTTATTGGTTCGAGTCCAATCCACCGGGCTCTGTGACATGGCAATGTCACATCTTTAATAAGTAAATGGGTCCATAGCTCAGTTGGTAGAGCGTCCGGCTGTTAACCGGAGGGTCGCAGGTTCGAGCCCTGCTGTTCCCGCTTTATAATGACGCGGAGTAGACTGGAAAGGCCCCAGCCCAGCCTCATACGCTGTGAAATGCAAGTTCGAATCTTGCCTCCGCTACTCATATTGGGCCGTGGGACTGCAAGGGGTGGTCGCCTGTTTTGCACACAGGAAATCAGATGGGTTCAATTCCCATAGGGTCCACTAAAAATGCTCTGGTGATGTAACGGAAGCATACGCGTTTTCCAAACCCGGTGTGCGGGTTCAAGTCCCGTTCAGAGCTTTTTGGCCTCTTGGCGAAGAAGAGTATCGCGCCGCCCTGTCACGGCGGAGGTCACGGGTTCGAGTCCCGTAGGGGTCGCTTATTGCGAAAGCAATTGCATATGGGCCATGGGACTGCAAGGGGTGGTCGTCTGTTTAGCACTCAGAAATCAGGTGGGTTCGATTCCCACATGTGTCCACTGGATCAGGAGGCCGTTTTCTCTGATCCGCAATCAATATCGGGATGTAGCCGAGTGGATAAAGGCGCTTGACTTGGGCTCAAGAGATCGCAGGTTCGATTCCTGTCATTCCGACTATCGTAAACATGCCGGTGTAGCTCAACGGAAAAAAAGAGCTGCTGTTTTGTAAACAGCGGGTTATCGGTTCGAATCCGATCATCGGCTTTTCCTGGCAGAGTGAAAAATGTGAGCGTAGTTTAATGGGTAGAACGTCCGGGGTGGCCGGGAGATGCAGGTTCGATTCCTGTCGCAAGCGCTGTATCTGTATTGGATACAACATAGGTCTGTAACTCAACAGAGGAGAGTACCTGTCCTACAAACAGGAGGCTTTGGGTTCGAGTCCCAACAGGCCTACTAGAGGACCACCGCACCGAGAAACGGTTTCTCGGTGCGGTGGTCTTTTTTATCATAGTCTTCGCAGAATACCCCGCCTCTTCAGGCGGCGGGATGAATGCGGCTTTTGGTGTGTTCCCCTTCACCCTTCACTCTTCGCCACCTTCGTCGTTTCCGGGCCTGATGAAAAATGTTGATACATAAGAACATGTGTTTGCGAACGTGCGTTCCGCATGGTATAATAAAAATACAGAAGGCAACTGCCTGCAGTATCTCACGAACAGGAGTGGAACGGAAGGAAAGAGGCGGCAAATATGTACCATGTCGAATGCATTGACATCCATAAAGCGGATAAGATGTACCTGTACATCGACAGGGCATGCCTGTGCGCCAACAACATGTACAACGTCGCGAACTTCCATATCCGCAACCATTGTACGGTAAAGCCGATGACCCACAGGTATATCCTGCGTGCAAGCCAGGCAGGAAACAAAACTAATAATAACAGAAGTAATCCCGGTCAAACGGGGTAGCGGGCATGTGTCTGCCATGTGACCGCGTAAGCGGCACGAAGCTCCTGCCTCTAAGCGTATGCGTAGGCAGTGGGTAGTTCACACTGTATGGAGAATCGGCGGAAACCGATTTCTCCAGGCACAGATTGATAACAAATATGCTGAGGTGAACTGTAAATGAGAATAATCATTTCTCCGGCGAAGCAGATGCGGGTGGACACGGATACCTTCACCTGCAAGGAACAGCCGGTATTTTTAGATAGGACGCAAACCCTGCTGGAATGGCTCAGGGGCCTCTCCTATGACGAGCTGAAAAAGCTTTGGGGCACAGGGGATAAGATCACACAGCAAAACGCGGAGCGGGTCGCGCAGATGGACCTTGGGAAAAACCTGTCGCCCGCGATCCTTGCGTACGATGGCATACAGTATACCTACATGGCGCCGGCGGTCTTTGAGGACGGCCAGTATGACTATGTGCAGGAACACCTTCGGATCCTCTCCGGCTTTTATGGTGTTGTGAAACCGATGGACGGCGTGGTTCCGTACCGGCTGGAGATGCAGGCTAAAGCAGCGGTCGCCGGGCATAAGAACCTGTATGATTTCTGGGGAGACGCCCTGTATCGGGAAGTGATGGACGACAGCCGCGTACTGATCAACCTGGCATCTAAGGAGTACTCGAAGTGCGTGGAAAAGTATCTTCAGGCAGGGGACAGATATATTACCTGCGTTTTCGGTGAGCTTGAAAACGGGAAGGTCGTCCAGAAAGGCGTGTATGTGAAGATGGCCAGGGGCGAGATGGTGCGCTACATGGCAGGGATCCACGCGGAAGAGCCGGAGCAATTGAAGGAGTTCAGTTGGAGCGGGTACCGGTTCGATGCCGACCGCTCTTCGGATCAGGAATATATCTTTATACGTACGGAGATACCGGGAAAGAGTGAGAAATGACAGGGTCGGAACGGAGCATCTACTATGAAAATACGGTCTCCGGGCTGTTTGTGCGAAGAGTCAACCGCTTTGTCGCAGAGGTAGAGATCGATGGCAAAACAGAGAGAGTCCATGTGAAAAACACAGGGCGCCTGCGGGAGCTGTTGGTTCCGGATGCGAAGGTCACCCTTCAAAGGGCAGCTGTACCGGGGAGGAAGACCGCATATGACCTGATCTCTGTGTACAAGACGGGATTAGAATGGGTGAACATCGACAGCCTGGCGCCGAATGAACTGATGAAGCTGTATCTTCGGAGTCAGGATTACGATGTGGTCAGGCCGGAATATACCTATGGTGATTCCAGATTCGACTTTTACATGGAGCGGCAGGGAGAAAAGTACCTGACAGAAGTGAAAGGGTGCACGCTGGCGGTAGATCTGGAGAAGGGGATCGGATCGTTTCCGGATGCCCCGACCGAGAGAGGCGTAAAGCATCTGGAGGAATTGGCGGCCGCTGCGCAAGCAGGCTATCACTGTGCGATCGCCTTTGTCATTCAGATGAACGGGATCTATACCGTGCTCCCGAATGATGAGACACAGCCGGAGTTCGGGCAGGCACTTATGCGCGCCGTGGAGGCGGGCGTGCAGGTAGTGTATTACAGCTGCCTTGTGGAGGCGGACAGGATCAGGATCCTGGGTGTGACTAGGGGCACTGAGAACCATACGAAAAATGGAAAACATGAGGTTAAGTGAAGCGTGATCATTCAAATTGAAGATGATTTCGATCTGGACAGGATCGCAGAGAGCGGGCAGTGCTTCCGCTGGGAGAAAGTTGAAGAGAGCACATACCGGATCATTGCAGGGAAATCGTGCCTCTATATAACCGCCTTAGGAGAAGGCAGATTTGAACTGGATTGTTCAGAGGCAGAGTTTGAAAATTTCTGGCAGGACTATTTTGACCTGAAAGAAAACTACCGGGAGATCCGGGAAAGGATCGATCCCGGATTAGATCCGTTTCTATGGCAGGCGGCAGAGCATGAAAAGGGAATCCGGATCCTGCGGCAGGACCCGTGGGAAATGCTCATCTCCTTTATCATTTCGCAGAACAAAAATATCCCTGCGATCTGCCGGTCGGTGGAACTGCTTGCGGAGAGCTGCGGCGAGAAGAGAACGGACAGCAGAGGCCGGGTCTATTATGCATTTCCTGAACCAAAGGCTGTCGCGGCGCTTGCCGGGGAAGACCTTAAGGAATGCAAACTGGGATACCGGTGTAAATATGTGCGGGCTGCCGCAGGGGATGTTGTCGAAGGAAGGATCGATCTTGAGCAGCTGGCCGGGGCGGAGGAAGAGCGTACTATTAAGGCGCTGACCGGAATTTTCGGTGTCGGTGTCAAAGTCGCCAACTGCGTATCCCTGTTCGGGCTGCATCATGTGGACGCCTTTCCGATCGATGTGTGGATCAGGAGGATCCTGGAGACGGAGTATCCGAACGGATATCCGTTTGAGCGCTACTCCCCGTACAACGGGATCTGCCAGCAGTATATGTTTGCCTGGTACAGACACCGCACAGACGAAAAGACTTCGTAGTCTATGACACTGCGGTACTATTGAACCAGACAGTACGCAGTGATATCGTAGTATATAACAAACGTCAGAGATAAAAACGCAACGTGCATCCGCAAGGATGTGCCAGAGCCGGTAGGTAGCCCGGCCGTCCTGTCAGTAACAGGGTAAGTAACCTGCCCCTCCGGGTTGTCCGTTCTCTGTCCATAAAGCATCATTGAAGGAGGGATCATTTATGGACGGAAAGAGCGGCAAGCTGACGGTATTCTTCGAGGATCCGTTCTGGGTGGGTGTATTCGAGTGCGTGTCGGACGGACACCTTTCTGTGTGTAAGGTGACATTCGGCGCGGAACCCAAGGACTACGACGTGTTGGAACTTGTTCTCGACCATTACTATGAGCTGAAGTTCAGTCCGGCTGTGAAAGCCGAGGTGAAGCAGGTCGCGGATAACCCTAAGCGAAGACAGCGCAATGCGAGAAAGGAGCTGCAGGTGTCCGGCATAGGCACAAAGTCGCAGCAGGCTTTCAAAGTGCAGCAGGCATTGGAGCTGCAGCGCGAAGAGGCCAAAACAGAGCGCAGGCATAAGAGTCGTGAGCAGAGGGAAGCCGAGAAACAGCGGCAGTTCGAGCTGAAGCAGCAGAAGCGAAAAGAAAAGCACAGAGGTCATTGAGAGTCACAAAACAAACAAAAACACTAAGAAAAAAGGAGAGTGCTGTTTGAGAAAACACAACACACCGGAGATTGTGGGCTGACCGGGAGGTTTGCCGACGATCGACAAAACCTCCCGCTGAAAAGCAATTGCAGTCAACAATTTTCAGGAGGAAAAACAATGAATAAAAATGACTATACGATCCGTTTGGAGAAAAAAGAAGAATACAGGGAAGTGGAAAATCTCGTCAGGGAGTCGTTCTGGAACGTTTACCGTCCGGGCTGCAGCGAGCACTATGTGATCCATGTGTTACGGGACGATCCGGCGTTCGTGAAAGAACTCGATTTCGTGATGGAAAAAGACGGCCGTCTGATCGGACAGAATATGTTCATGAAGACCGTCATCGAAGCGGATGATGGAAGGGTTGTCGATGTTTTGACAATGGGGCCGATCGGCATCACACCGGAACTGAAGCGAAAGGGTTATGGAAGAGCACTGCTTGATTTCTCGTTGGAGAAGGCGGCGGAGCTTGGATATGGCGCAGTCCTGTTCGAGGGAAACATTGGTTTTTACGGAGGGAGCGGCTTCAACTATGCCAGCCGGTTCGGGATCCGATACCACGACCTGCCGGAAGACGCGGACTCGTCTTTCTTCCTCTGCAGGGAGCTGATCCCGGGATATCTTGACGGTATCACCGGGGTATACCAGACTCCGCAGGGGTATTATGTGAAAGACGAGGATGTGGAGGAATTCGACAGAGCTTTTCCGGCAAAGGAGAAGCTGAAGCTTCCGGGCCAGATCTTCTGATTCTCAGAGGGACGATAGAAATGACGTAATGAAGATGGCGCGGATCACTCAAACTGGCTCGCGTACAGCCTGTAATAAGCACCTTTTTTTGACATGAGTTCGCTGTGCGTACCGCGCTCAACGACGTCCCCGTGTTCAATGACGAGGATCTGGTCCGCTCCCCGGATCGTGCTGAGCCGGTGCGCGATCACGAAGGAAGTGCGCCCGTTCATCAACGAGCGGATCGCTTTCTGCACCTGCCGCTCAGTGGAGGTGTCCACATTGCTGGTGGCTTCGTCGAGGATCAGCATCTTGGTCCCGTACAGCATTGCCCTCGCGATCGTGAGGAGCTGTTTCTGCCCTTTCGAAATATTGCCCCCGTCTTCCGTGATCACGGTCTCATATCCCTGGGGGAGTCTCATGATGTAGTTGTGGATGCGGGCCGCTTTGGCGGCCTGCACCACTTCGTCCATCGTCGCGTTTTCTTTCCCGTAAGCGATATTCTCAAAGATAGTGCCTCTGAATACCCAGGTGTCCTGCAGGACCATGGCGTAACTGCGGCGAAGGCTCGTTCGCGTATAGTTTTCCTGGGGGAGACCGTCTACAAGGATCCTTCCTTCCTGTGCGTCATAGAAGCGCATCAGGAGATTGATGACTGTCGTCTTTCCTGCGCCGGTAGGGCCGACCAGAGCGACAGTCTGTCCGGGCGCCGCCTCCATGGAGAAATCCCGCAGGACGGTCTTTCCGGGAATATAGCCAAACCTGATGTCCTGTGCCTCGACGTGTCCTTTCGCATCCTTAAGTTCCACAGCGCCATAGATGTCCGCCGCCTCCTCCGGCTGGTCGAGCAGGCGGAAGACACGCTCGGAGGCTGCAAGGGCGCTGAAGATCTCGTTGATGATATTGGAGATCTCGTTGATGGGGCCGGAAAACTTGCGGCTGTAGAGGACAAAGCTGGAGATCTGACCCAGGCCGACAATGTTTTGCATGTACAGGACCGCCCCGCCCATTCCGATCGCCGCGAGTCCGAAGTTGGAGATCATGCCGATCGTCGGAAACATTGACATACCGAGTCCGTCCGCGTTCCTGTAGCTCTCGGCGGCTTTTTTGTTGATCGCGCTGAAACGGCGGCAGATCTCGTCTTCATGCGCATATGCGAGGATCGTTTTCTGCCCGGTGAACATCTCTTCCGCATAACCGTTCATTTCTCCGTAAGCGGCACTGCGGGCTGCGTAGAGAGGCCTGATCCGGCGGCCCATATAGCGCGTGAACAGGATGGAAACGGGAATCGTGAACACCATGCAGAGCACAAGGGGCAGGGAGATCAGACACATCATGATAAAGCTTCCTGCGACAGTGATGAGGCTGGTGATGATCTGGATCACATCAGTGGAGAGGCTGGTAGACACCACGTCGATATCGTAGGAGACGCGGCTGATGATGTCTCCCGCCTGGTTCCGGTCAAAATAGGAGACGGGAAGTTTCATCAGCTTGTCGAAGACATCCCGCCGCATATTTCTGGCGGCCCGCTTACCGATCCTTGTCATCCCGAAGGTCACCAGCAGGGACAATACATTGGACATCACATAGGCTGTCAGCATCAACAGGGCGTAATGACGTACGCGGGCCATGTCCACATGCCCGATCCCCTGTCGGTATCCTTCCTCCGCAGCACCGATCGCTGCGCCGGCAAAACGGGGGCCGAACAGATTTCCGATGTTACTGAGCACAGCAAGAAGAAGGAGTCCCAAAATACTCCATCTATAGACCATAAGGTAGGACAGGATGCGGCGCAGTGCACCCCGGGCGTCCTTCGGCTTTTCTTTTTTTCCTCCTCTGTCACCTTTTCCGGGCATTTCCAATACCTCTTCAGTAATATCTCTTTAGCAATCTCTTTTCAGAAATATCTCTTCAGCAATATCGTTTCAGTGTATGGCCTCTCCGATCTGGATCTCACAGATCTCCCTGTAGGGATCGCAGGTCTCTTTGAGCTCTTTGTGCGTGCCGTATCCGATGATCCGTCCGTTATCCATCACGAGGATCTTGTCCATATTCATAATGCTGGAAACGCGCTGCGCGATCATGATCAAGGTCGAGTCCCCGTAATTTTTGTTGATCCTCCGGCGCATCTCAGCGTCGGTGCGGTAATCGAGGGAGGAAGTGCTGTCATCCAGGACCAGGATCTGTGGATGCGCGGCGAGCGCTCTCGCGACCAGAATTCTTTGCTTTTGACCGCCGGAGAGATTGGCGCCTTTAATGGCGGCTTCGTATTCGAGCCCTTCGGGCAGAGCGTCTATGAATTCTTTCGCCATGGAAGCCTCCGCGGCGGAAAGAAGATCCGGATCCGGCAGGTGCCTTCCGAAATCAATGTTTTCGCGAAGGGTATCCCTAAACAGTATGTCATTCTGGAAGACTGTGCCGAATTTCCTGCGGAGGGTATCTTTGTCGTAGTTCCTGACATCTTTTCCGTCCACGGTGACCGTGCCGCTGTCGGCGTCATAGAAGCCCATGAGCAGGTTGATGACCGTCGTCTTGCCGCAGCCGGTCGGACCGATAATACCGAGGCTTTCTCCGCGTCCAAGGGAGAAGGAGATGTCCTCGAGCGCTTTCTCACGCTCTTCTCCTGCAAAACCGGTGGTCTCGTCACTGCCTTCACCGTAGGAGAAGTCCACGTGGTCAAAGACGATCACAGGAGGCGCGGACTCTGCTTTGGCAGTTGCTTCGGACACCGCCCCGATCGACGTTTCGGAACCGGTATTTCCGGACGTCTCATGTGCCGGTGATCCTTCCTCCTCCGTCTCGAGAACCTGCGCGATGCGGTCCGCGCTGGCGCTCGCTTTACTCAGGGAGGTGAAGATCCGGCTAAGGCCCATGACGCCCATCGCGATCATATTGAAGTAAGTGAGGAATGCAAGGATCACGCCCGGCTGCGTCTGCCCGCTGTTGACACGGGCCGCGCCGAGAAGAACGACGCACGTAAGGCCGATATTGAGGAACAGCTGCATCAGAGGTCCCGGAACAGCCATCAGAGTCGCCGCCGCGGTGTCGCGGGAGGTCAGCTCGCGGTTGGCTTCATTGAACCGGCCGCGCTCGAAATCCTCTTTGCTCAGCGCCTTGACGACACGGATCCCTGTAATGTTTTCCCGCATGATCCGAACCACTGCATCGAGCTTATTCTGAACCGTGTTGTACATGGGGATTCCCTTGGAAGAGATCAAAAGGATCAGAAGGATCAGGATCGGCAGCATGACCACGAGGACGAGCGCAAGCTGCACATCCATGAGGAGCGATACAATGACGCCGCCGATCAGCATGATCGGGGCGCGCACACAGAGACTCTGCATCTGCTGCACAGCGCTCTGCACGTTATAACTGTCGGAAGTCATTCGGGAAATAAGCGAAGGAAGTGAGAAGGCGTCGAACCGGGGACCGGAGAGATTGATCGTCTTTTCAAACAGTGCCTGTCTGATCTCGTAGCTGATGATGTGCGCGTTGTACACAGCCTTGCGGTTTGCCATTACATTAAAAGCGCGGCAAAACACAGCCGCCGCGAACATGGCGGCGCCCCAGAGAAAGACCATCGTAAGGTTCCCGGACGGAACCACAAAGTCAATGATATGTTCGAGGATGTACGGCAAAAGGAGCTCGGAAAGTGTTCCGACGAGCTTGATGAAGATGGCTAAGGCGATCGCTCCTTTATATCTGCCCATGGATCTGAAGATCAGTTTCATTTTGCCCTGGCCTTTATGATGAGAGCATGTTGCGGATACATAAGTAGTATAAACAAAATAGAAAAGATTTGAAAGGTAACGGTGATACGTATCATTTTTATCAGATTCTATGCGGCAAACAGTTTTTTTGCTATTATTATATTGGTTCTGTAACGGCTGTAGCGCTTGCTCTTAAAAGGAGGATCAATGGATAATAAAGAACGAAAGCATAAAGAATTGATCGATCAGCTTACATTAGAAGAAAAAGCCGCTCTTTTGGGCGGAAAGGGTGAGTGGGATTCCAGGGATATCCCGAGACTGGACATCCCGTCGATGATCATGTCCGACGGCCCTCACGGTCTCAGGAGACAGGCCGGCGCGGGCGATCACCTCGGGCTCAACGCCTCCCTTCCCGCGACCTGCTTCCCGACTGCCGCTACGATGGCGAACAGCTGGGACAGGGACCTCGGTGTGGAAGTCGGTGAGGCGCTCGGAGAAGAAGCAAAGGCAATGGGCGTCAATATCCTGCTCGGGCCCGGCATGAATATCAAGAGGAGCCCCCTCTGCGGGCGCAACTTCGAGTATTTCTCGGAGGATCCCTATGTGGCGGGCAAAATGGCAGCTTCTTATGTAAAGGGCATTCAGAGCAAGGGCGTCTACTCCTGTATCAAGCACTTCGCCGTGAACTCCCAGGAGGAGCGCCGCATGGCGATGAACGCCGTCGTAGATGAGCGTACACTCCGCGAGATCTACCTCGCGGGATTTGAGATGGCGATCGACGAGGCGGACCCGGGTTCCATCATGACCTCCTACAACCAGGTCAACGGCGAGTACGCGAACGAGAGCATGCACCTTTTAAAGGACATTCTCCGCGGCGAGTGGGGCTATGACAAGTTCGTGGTCTCCGACTGGGGCGGCGCGAACGACCATGTCACAGCCGTAAAGGCAGGCTCCGACCTGGAGATGCCCGCGCCGGGACTCGGCTCCGCGAGGGAGCTGGTCGAGGCAGTGAAGAACGGAAGCCTCTCCATGGAAGACCTGGATGCGCGTGTGGACGAACTTCTCGACGCAGTCCTTACGACCACGGAGGCGGCGAAAGGCCACAGCGACGAGTTTGATATCGAAGGACATCACGCGCTCGCAAGGAAAGCGGCGGCGCAGTGCGCGATCCTTTTAAAGAACGAAGACGGGATCCTTCCCCTGAAAGAAGGGACCAAGGTGGCGGTCGTCGGCGATTTCGCATTCACGCCCAGATACCAGGGTGCCGGTTCCTCGATGGTCAACTGCACGAAGGTGGAGACGATCGAGAACATGATCAGTGAAGAAAAAGGCCTGACAGTCACGTCGATGTGCCACGGCTACAAGAGAAACGGCGAGGCGGACGCAGCGCTGCTCAAAGAAGCCGTGAAGGCGGCGGAAGGCGCCGATGTCGTGCTGTACTTCTTCGGTCTCGACGAGATGAGCGAGTCCGAGGGCCTTGACCGCACGCATATGCGCATACCGCAGGTCCAGGTCGACGTGCTCCGCGCGATGGCGGAAGTCAACCCGAACATCGTCGGTGTGATCAGCGCCGGCTCCGCGATCGAGATGGAATGGGAGAATTCCCTGAAGGCGATCCTGCACGGGTATCTGACCGGACAGGCGGGGGCAGGCGCGATGCTCGATCTCATCGTGGGCCGCGTCAATCCTTCCGGAAAGCTCACGGAGACCTATCCGATGGTCTATCAGGATGTTCCGTCTTCTCCGTACTATCCGGCAAAAGAGAGGAACTCCGAGTACAGAGAAGCGATCTATGTGGGGTATCGGTATTTTGACACCTTCGGCAAGGCGGTCAGGTATCCCTTCGGATTCGGCCTGTCCTACACGACGTTCGGGTATTCGGACCTGAAGGTCACGGACCGGGGAGCCACATTTACTGTAAAGAACACAGGCACAGTGGACGGCGCGGAAGTCGCGCAGCTGTATGTGGGACTTCCCGATGCCAAAACACTGCGCGCAAAGAAGGAACTTAAGGGCTTTGCCAAGGTGTTCCTTAAGGCGGGCGAATCTGCTGAAGTGACGATCCCGTTTGACAAATACACGTTCCGTTACTGGAATGTGAAGAAGAACGGCTGGGCAGTCGAAGGCGGCACCTACACGGTCAGCGTGGGAAGTTCTGTGGCGGATATCCGCCTCACAGGAACCATTGAAGTTGACGGAGAAGAGGCGCCTGCGCCTTACGACAACGAAAAGCTTGCCGCTTACAGGGAAGGGAAGATCCTGATGATCCCGGACGAGGCGTTCGCGGAGCTCCTGGGCGGTCCGATCCCGGACGGCAGCTGGACAAGCAATCTGAACGAGAACGATGCGATCTGCCAGCTCGGCAACGCTAAGAGCGGGCTCGCCAGGTTCATCTACGGGCAGCTCGAAAAGAAGAAAAAGGCGGCGGATGCGGCCGGCAAGCCGGACCTGAACGTCCTGTTCATCTACAACATGCCGTTCCGCGCGATCGGAAAGATGACGGGCGGCGCGGTCGACAAGAAGATGGTCGAGGGCATGGTGGACGTCGTGAACGGACACTTCTTCAGCGGAGCCGGAAAACTGATCGGCGGTTACTTCGCGAACAGCCGTGAGAACAAGAAGTATGAGAAGCTTTTGAGCGAAGGCAGCCCGGAGAATGGAAAGAAAAAAGGGAAGGGAGACAAGTGAGGCGATGAAATTCTTTGACAGTTTTGCAGAAAAGCACCCGAAAGCGGCGCAGTGGATCCGCGAGGGCGGCCTGTTCATCATCTTCAGTTACGTTGTGACTTTTATCAAGTACCTTCTTCTGACCTTCCTGCCGGGCTTTTACCAAGGCATTGTCGGCGATGTAGAGTGGGTCTGGCCGGGCATTAAGACGCAGATCGCAGGTGTTCCGTTCACGCTGGCCGTGATCGGAAACAGCCTTGCGGACGGGGGACTTGCCTTTACGCTGGCGAACTACACATCGATCATCCTCGGCGAGTGCATCAACTTCCCGCTGCAGAGGAATGTGACCTTCAGGAGCCATGGCCCGCTGGCCCCGCAGATCGGCTTCCATGCGCTTGGGACTATCGGCGTCATGCTGGTCATGAACCTGTTTACCTGCATCTGGAACCCTGTCACGGCGGCCTTCGGCATTCCGGACGCTGTCCGTAACATCGTTACGACCGTTGCCACCGGAGGTGTCGCGATGGTGATCATCTTCGCGATCGACAAGACGATCTTCGCGCCGGGCTTTGGAGAGAAAAAGAAAGCTGCTTGATGGAGCAGATACTGAAAACAACAAAAAGAGGGTGTTGAATTGCGATCAACACCCTCTTTTGTGTTCAAAAGCATTATTTCTTCTGTTATCACTTCTTCTGCAATCAGCTGTTCTACAGCCCTATCTTGTATAGCCACTTCTTCTTTAGCCTCTTTCTCTGTTGCTTGATCTGTAGTTGCGACTGCTTTTGCCGTCTTATCGTTTGCCGCGGCACCGCAGCTCACCAAAAGCATAAGCAATACCGCTAATAATGCGGTCAATACTGTTTTTGTTTTTTTCTCTTTCATAGAATACTCCTTATTGAGTTTAACGAGGATTGAAAAGGCTTTTGCGTAACATATGCAAATTTTCTTAAACGATTTAGCTGCTGGCCCGATAAACGGAAAATGATAAAGGAGTTGCCCTGCTGACCGATCAGCAGAGACAACTCCCTCTCTTCTTACATTACCTATATCATTCATGACCCTGTTTGTGTTTGCGGATTCGAACCGCGTTAACCGTTTATGAGACGATCTTTTGCCATTTTGCTTTTGCTGCAAGGGTCACATCTTTTCTTCAGGACGCTGTTTTGTAAAGCTTGATCCTGAGTCAAGTGCGATTTCGCCAAAGGTTTGCTGTGAGCGTCCAATATCATTATTCAAATACATCATTATTAAATCAGATCATACACTTCGGCAACTGACGACCGGTGCTCTGATAAAAGCATATCGCAGATCACCAGTGATCGTCATTCTACTTGTAGTATAAAGACCGCACCCCGGATCTTTCGGATCCGGGGCACAGTCTCTGCTTTGGGAATATGGTATTATGCCGGGGAGGGGATCAAACGCGGTATTTCTTCAGTGACATCTTGGGATCCCACCACTTGAACGCCCAGGAAATGATCCACATCGCGATGACGATCGCCCAGGAGATGCCACAGGTGAACCAGCCGCCTTTGACGCTGCCCAATGTGGAGATCAGGATTGGCGGGATGACCTGAAGGCCGATGATGATCGGACGGTTGAAGATGTCGGCGATACCGGAATCCTCAATGCCGCGGCTCTTCAGGTCCGGGTCAACAACGCGCTGCAGGAGAACGCCGGTAGCGGCGACACCTGTCGCATGGCCCCAGGACATCATGTTGCGCTCAAACCAGTCTTTGGTAGCGGTCTTGCCACCGACGAAGATGAACCAGAACCAGTTCGCCAGAAAGCCGAGCAGGCACACGACGATCAGCGGGAAAGCGTAGTCCATGACGACCTTGGTGTTCATGGAACCGATGCCGGAGACCATGAGGAAGTCGGTGGAAGCGCCCTGGATCCTCTGGATCGTGGGACGATCGATATACTTCTGCCCGCCGGTCTTGTTCAGGATCAGGTTCAGGATGAGGCCTGCGAACAGGGAGAGGCAGAAAGCCGGCACCTCAATGGAAAGGCCGAAAGTTCCCTTGGTGAAACCTTTGAACCACTGGCAGACTTCATAGCCTGCGATGGAGCAGAGGAGCACAAGTCCGAGATGGAAGGCCATCTGGTCGATGCAGATGTTGTTGATGGTCGCAAGGCCCGAAGGCTTCTGTTCTTCCTCCGGGATCAGGCCGGTCCGCATGCTGAGGGGCAGTTCTTTCGGATCTTCTACATAGTGGGTATAGCCTGCACGGGTGCCCCAGTTGATGAGGAGCATACCGGTTAGAATACCGCCGACGATGCCGATAGTGGCAGTCGTGTTACCAAGGTCCTGCATACCGGTGATGCCCATGTTCTCCAGCATGGAGCCGACGGAAGCGGCAGTCCCGTGTCCGCCGTAGAATCCGGTGGCCATCATCAGGCCGAAGGCCGAGTTCATCTCGGGATACATCTTCATCAGGAACAGAAGTGTCACGGTCATTCCGACCGCGTACTGCAGGACAGCAATGCCGGAGATGTTGAAGAACATGCCGCCGGTCTCGCGGTTGAGGGTCTTGCCGCCGCTGCCCTTGTCGCCAAGCGGTGTCGCGGCGAAAACGAAGACGATCAGTACTGACGCGTACGTTCCGAAGGAGCCGGAGAGGGGCAGGAAGCAAAGTCCCCATGGGCTCTTCGGGCCAAAAAACAGTGCAAGGAATCCGGCGATGACTGCCGGCGGAACCAGTATTTTCTGAAACAGTTTTACTTTCGCTCTGATCATTTCTCCCACGACCAGAAGGCCGCCCATAATAGCCGCGTCGATCATGACCTGCCATATGGCGCTACTCATTGTCAATTCCATGATGATCCCCCTTTCATTAAACGATTTTGCCCTGTCTGTCTTTAATGAACCGTTCTGCTTCTTATAGCAGCTCTTTTATGAGCTGAACACTTTCGAACGATCTGCGCTTAATGATCTTTACTTAATAATCTTTAATAGTACGGAAGCTGCTCCTCAAAGCCGTTCTTACCATGCTGGTACCAGTACACCACATGCTCGATCGTATTGTGGGCTTTGTTCTCAGCTGCCTTGTCGGAGTTGAACGCCTGATGGGGCTGCACGTAGATGTTGGCGGTACGCGCCTCGGACATCCGGATCATTTCTTCGGCGGCTTCAATGTCTTCATCCGTGTAGGAAGAGCGTCCCCGAAGCGCGTCGGACAGCGCGCTCTCCTCCGAGAAGACGTCCAGGCCGATCCCTCCGATCTGTCCCTCCTTATAGAGCTTTAACAGGACTGATTCCGGAGCGATCTCTCCGCGCGTGACATTGATGAAGATCACCCCGCGCTTGGCTTTCTTTAAGAGTTCCTCGGAGAAATACCCCACATTGTAACTGGGCTTACCCGGGATTCTGGTGAGGTTCATGGCGCAGAAGATGATGTCGCTGGACCTGATCGCCTCCTCTTTGGAGACGAAATGGATCTCCTCGTCTTTAAACTTCTCCTTCAGCACACCCTCGCGGATATCGACCGCCTGTACATTGAGCCCGTTGCCCTTTGCGAGGTCGTAGATCCTTTTGCCGATGTTTCCGAGGCCGAAAACCGTCGCCGTGCGGTCGCTGCACAGTTCCATGAAGGAGTCGTTGCGGTTCCTCTCGAAGTCCGCGGTGTTAGCTGTGTACTGGTTCAGAAGCCCTGCTGCCGCGTACATCAGCTTGATGGCTGTCTGTGCCACGCTCCCTACGCAGTATTTTCGAAGGGAGGCGATATTGGCCTGGTCTTCGATCGCTTCGTAATGATCATAACCGGTGCTCCGTGTGATGATGCTCTTTCTGGACGAAGCCAGGTAGTCTTTTGGAGGGACCGAGTGTGTCTTGGTCGTGATGATGTCTGGCAGTATCGTTTCCGGATTCTCGCGCAGGTATTCCTGCAGATTCAGCGGTGTCACGATATATGTGAGGCCTGCGGGAAGAAGCCCGGCCTCCTCCGCATGCTGTGTCTCTTCCACGAGATGATCGGCCTCCGCACCGAGTGCTTCAAAGTGCATGATGTCAAACATACTTTTCATATCAAACCTCCTTACCTCTACAGGCTGTAAGGTGTTTCTTTATGTTCTTCCTGTAAGCTGCATCTCTTTGTCTACGTCGATTCGCTTGTTTTGTCATGACATATTATTTTTATAGCATGCGCGGCGGTAGAATTCCTGCATCGATATGGGATAAAACTGACTGATATTGTCATGAAAAAAGGACGGGATTTCAGGTGAAAATTGGAAAATAGCGAGAAACTGCACTATTTTGACAAAAAACTGACCGATATTGTTGGCGGGAGTTGAACTTTATTGTGCGGAGGGAAACGATATACTATGATAGGTACAGATGACATTTCTATAGTGTAATCAGGAAGGAACAGCAAAGAAAAAGGATGAGGTTCTGAAGGAGGGACTGCCTTATGATCCCGTGTTCCTATGAAATCCACACTAGCAAATGCGATACGTATTCCATGGACCGCCCGCATTTTCACGATGATATTGAGATCATGCTGTGCATCTCCGGTGAAGGCGTTTTCTTCATCGGATCCGACGTCTATCAGCTGGCGAGAGGGCAGTTGTTCCTGATCGGTTCCTCAGTCCTCCACCGGAGCGTCGCGGACGATGTATACCGCGGAAGAGTCTTTCACATCACGTCCGGCATGCTCAGCGAGCTGTCCACCGCACAGAGCGACTTCGCGGCGCGCAGCGCCTGCAGCAGTCTGCATACAGTCCTCACAGAGGAAGAGACATCGAGGCTGGAGGAGATGTTCGAGACCCTGTCGAGGGATTCGGAGAGCGGTTTCGGAGGAGACCTGCAGCAAACGATCGCGGTCATGGAACTTCTGCTTTTCTGCTTCCGCAGATTTGAGGCGCAGGAGGAACAAAAGACAGCCGCGAGATCGGAGCTCGAGCCGATCGTGCCGATCCTCACCTACATTCAGGGGCACCTGTCGGAGCCGATCTCGACCCGGGAGATTGCGGACCAGTTCTTTATGGATAAGTATTACCTGTGCCACCAGTTCCGGAAATGCACCGGCTTCAGCCTGATGGAATACCTGATCAAATGCAGGGTCCTGCAGGCCAGGGCGCTTTTGCGGCAGGGAAAGCGCGTGCAGGAAGTTGGGGAGACGGTCGGCTTCAGAAGCAACGAATACTTCATCCGCACGTTCAAAAAGATCACCGGCACCTCGCCAAAACAGTACGCGAAGCTTTACAGCGAGACGGACCAGAAACACCAACACGACCTGATGGTATTTGAGGGAAAGGACGGGAGAACGGCAAGGCTGGAAAAAATCGTAAGATGAGAAATTAAAAACATAAGGCCCTGTTTCAGATCGATCGGATCCGAGGCAGGGTCTTTTTTTGATAACGATATTTATCATAAACTTCGCACATTTTTATTGACAATAACTTAGGACCGCATTATAATGATTGCATACAATTGAATTTTGCAAAATATAACTGCTGTTAACGAAAGGCTTTATACCTGAAGATAGAAGAGCGTATGATAGGATAAAACAGGAGGAACAAAAGAATGGCTAATGTTTATGATTTCACAGTAAAGGACAGAAAAGGAAACGATGTAAACCTCGGCAAGTATGCGGGAAAGGTGCTTCTTATCGTCAACACAGCGACCGGATGCGGCTTTACACCCCACTATGATCCGCTGGAAGCGATGTACAAAGAGCTCCGCGGGCAGGGATTCGAGATCCTTGATTTCCCCTGCAACCAGTTCGCGAACCAGGCGCCCGGTTCCGAGGACGAGATCCACGAGTTCTGCACCTTGAAGTTCGGAACGGAGTTCCCGCAGTTCGCGAAGATCAATGTGAACGGCGAGGATGCAGATCCGCTGTTCGCGTATCTCGCTTCCGTGAAGCCGTTCGTCGGATTCGGCAAAGGGATCAAGAATGCCGCGCTCAAGAAATTCGCCGACATGAACAACAAGACGTTCGGCGATAAGACCTATATCGGATGGAATTTCACAAAGTTCCTCATTGACAGGAAGGGAAATGTAGTTGCGAGATTCGAGCCCACAGAGGACATGAAGGACGTCCGCGCAGCGGTCGTGGAGGAGCTGAAAAGTAATTAAGACCAGAGGAAACGATTCCCTGGTGCCGGATGAAGGTAGGACAGCATTATGAACGAACAGACAAATAGGGACAAGATCATCATAAGGACCAGCGTGATCGGTATTTTGGCAAATGTCGCACTGGCGGCATTCAAGGCAGTGGTAGGCCTGACATCGAACTCCATCGCCATCGTGATGGACGCGGTGAACAACCTTTCGGATGCGGCGAGCTCCGTGATCACCATCGTCGGGACGAAACTGGCAGGGAAAGAACCGGATAAAAAGCATCCCTTCGGTTATGGCAGGATCGAATATCTGAGCGCGTCGATCATCTCGCTTCTGGTCCTGTATGCGGGAATCACAGCTTTTACGGAGTCTGTGAAAAAGATCCTGCATCCGGATACACCGGATTATGGCGCGGCTGCGCTGATCATCGTTGCAGCAGCGGTCGTGGTCAAGATCGTCCTTGGCAGGTATGTAAAGGGCGTCGGTGAGAAGGTGAATTCCGATTCCCTCAAGGGCTCCGGAGCGGACGCGACACTGGACGCGGTCATTTCCGCCTCGACGCTCGCGGCGGCAGCCATTTACCTCCTCTTCCATATTTCGCTGGAGGCGTGGCTCGGCGCGGTGATCGCGGTCGTGATCATTAAATCCGGCGTCGAGATGCTCCGCGATACGCTCTCCAAGATCCTCGGCGAGCATACAGACGCGCAGCTTGCAAGAGAGATCAAGGAAACAGTACGCATGAATCCGGAGGTCCGGGGGGCGTATGATCTCATTCTGCACGATTACGGCCCGGATTCATACAACGGATCCATTCATATCGAAGTCCCTGACACGCTCTCCATGGATACCCTGGACAAGCTGATCAGGAAGATCACAGCCGATGTACACAAGAAGCACGACGTGATCCTTACAGCGGTCAGTGTGTATTCGTACAATACGAAGGACCCGGAGGCCGCAGCAATGAGAGAACGGGTCTCGCAGATCGTCACTGCAGATCCGCATGTGCTCCAGATGCACGGATTTTATCTGGACCGGGCCCAAAAAGAGATGCGCTTTGATATCGTCGTGAGCTTTGACGCTAAGGACCGCAGACTGCTCTACAGGGAAGCGTGCGAAAAGGTGCAGAAAGCGTATCCGGGCTATAAGATCCAGATAGCGATGGACATCGATTTTACCGAAGGAAGCAAGTGATAAAACAGGAGAAGAACATGGATATTAAACAGGCGATCATAGAGAGACACAGCGTTCGCAAATACAAGGACGATCCGATCCCGGCAGAGCTCGTAGAAAAGCTGGGAGAGCTGATCAGAGGGTGCAACGAAGAGAGCGGCCTTCATATGCAGCTGATCCTGGACGATCCGGGGTGCTTTGACACGCTGCTCGCCCACTACGGCTGGTTTAAGGGCGTAAGGAACTATATCGCCATCGTCGGGAAGGAGACCCTTCCGGACCTTGACGAGCTGGGTGGTTATTATGGTGAGAAAGTGGTCCTGGAAGCGCAGAGAATGGGACTCAATACCTGCTGGGTCGCAGGTACTTTCAGCCGCGAAAAATGCAAAGCCGAAATTGCGCCCGATGAGAAACTGCTCTGTGTGATCTCCATCGGATTCGGCGAAGAAGCCGGCAAAAAGCATAAATCCAAATCCCTCTCAAAGCTGTGCGCAGTGCCGGCGGAAGAGATGCCGGTATGGTTCAAGAACGGCGTGAAGGCCGCTTTGATGGCGCCGACCGCGATGAACCAGCAGAAGTTTTACATTGAGCTTTCAGGCGACGAGCCGGTGATCACAGCCGGTAAAGGCCCTATGACAAAGATCGACCTCGGGATCGTGAAGTACAACTTCGAGGCGGCGTCGGGGCACAAATGTAAATAATATTCACATTCGGATACAAAAACGGAAGCGGAGAGTGGAAATAGTCCGTGGATAAAATACAGCAGTCTCGTAAGGAATTATGAGGCTGCTGTTTTATGTTACAAGCTTCAGAACGCATACGAAACTTATACTACGGATTAAATGACAAGCAAGGCATATTGTTCGTGATCGCGAATTCTATTCATTACTTTATACCGCAGGTTTAATGACAACCCGTAAGGGAGATGTTATAGTAGGCTTTAGAAAAAAAGGGCCACAGGTCCGGAAAGGAAAGGCAATGCTGCAGATACATTTGAACGGCTTAAAGGGCAACAGCCCGAGAATTTCATATCGCCTGTTTGATCTTCAGGGAACCATTATGCCCACAGCGAAAAAGGCTGAATGGCTTAATTGTGATTGCCTTTACAAGGCCGGATCAAGTGGATGTCTGGGACGAGGTGCGTTTATGCGCAGACCGGAGTGACCAGACCTATCGAAGTATGATCATTCGTATGATTAATTCGTATGATTACTTAGACAGCCGCTTGTCCGAAAGACAGGCGGCTGTTTTTTACGCGTAAGTAATGAGCCATGCGCAGACGGGGCGAACATGCCGGCATAGCTCATAAAAGAACAGTAAAGCCTAAGGAGAATCCAAAGATGAAAAAGATGACAAGGAAAGAATTCAGGAATGGATTTATGGGACATATTTATCGCATCCTGCTCCCTTTGGAGTCAGGAGCGCCGATACGAGAGAAATCAGTACTAGAGTCAGTACAAGAAGGTCCCGAAAAAGTAAATATGGCAGCATAGCCGTCACCTCCTGTGCCGGCGCTGCCGGAACAGGAGGTGCACGATGATGCAGATCCCATTCGTTAACACTGCCGCAACCGGACAGAACATCGACAGATTGCGTATCGCTGCCGGCATGACCGTAAAGGATATCCAGAATGTGTTCGGTTTCGCAACTCCTCAGGCTATCTACAAGTGGATCCACGGCGCAGCTTTGCCTACGATCGACAACTTGGTGATCTTGGCTGCGATCTTGGATGTTACTATGGATGACATCATTGTCACAGACACATTCACAAGAGAGGTCGGCTAAGGAGCAGCCAGATGCAGGAAAGCCTGCAGAGAGAAAAAACAGAATTCTTCATAATAATAAAAAATAATAAAAATAAAAAAACTTCATATAGGACAAAACAAATAGGACAAAACAAATAGGACAAAACAAAGCGGGCCGGAAAGCACCGGCCCGCAAGTAAAACAGTGTGACCCACACAGCAACACATATTGGTAAAAAACAAATTTAGGGTATTTGTCATACGGTTCAAATCCGTGAAAACGGGTCATGAATAAAAACAAAAAGGAATAAAAACAAAAAGAAAGGAGGAAACGACAATGATCTTCGCAGAGGCAGCTAAGAAGCTGGCAGTATTTACAAGAACAGAAAACGGTGCGGTGGCACTTAACACCACAGGGGACGCAAGACTGGATTTCTTCGGCGTTGCCGGTTCCCTCCGCACAGCGCAGAAGGAGCGTATTGAGCGCCTGTTCGCCGAGGCATGGAAGGAAGATCCTCTGTTCGCAACAAAGATCGCTTTCTATGCGCGTGACGTAAGAGGCGGACTCGGCGAGAGACAGACATTCCGTACGCTGCTCCAGTACATGGCAAAGTACCACCCAGAAGCACTTCGTCTCAACCTGGATCTGATCGGCGTGTACGGCAGATACGATGACCTGTACTGCCTGATCGGCACTCCAATGGAGGACGAGATGTGGGCGGCTATGAAGAAGCAGTTCGAAGAGGACCGCATGAATCTGGAGCAGGGCAACGCGATCTCTCTTTTGGCAAAGTGGATCAAGACGGCTGACGCGTCTTCCGAGAAGACTAGAAAGCTCGGTATTTTGACAGCGCAGAAGCTCGGCTACTCCGTATACGAGTTCAAGCGTCTGGTCCGTGCGATGAGAAAGCAGATCGGTGTCGTTGAGGCACTGATGTCTGCGGGCCGTTGGGACGAGATCAAGTACTCCGCAGTTCCTTCCAGAGCGATGATGATCTACCGCAAGGCGTTCATGAAGCACGACGCCGAGCGTTACAACCAGTTCATCAGAAAGGCAGTAACAGGAGAGGAGACTGTCCACTCCGCCACACTGTACCCATACGACATCGTAGAGAAGGTCATGCAGATGAACTGGTCCGGCTGCAGAATCAAGGAGGACGACGCACTGGAGGCCCAGTGGCGCCAGCTTCCTGACTACGTAGAGAAGGGTACGAACGCAATGGTCATCGCCGATACTTCCGGCTCCATGTACGGCAGACCTCTGGCAACATCCGTTGGTCTTGCAGTGTACTTCGCCGAGAGAAACACAGGTCCTTACCACAACATGTTCATGTCCTTCTCCGGCACATCCCGCATCCAGGTCTTAAAGGGCGACACCCTTGCGCAGAAGATCGGAAGCATCAACATGAACGACTGGATGAACAACACGAACATGCAGGCAGCTTTCCAGCACATCCTGGATATCGCAGTCAGATACCATGTTTCTGCTGATGAGATGCCTAAGTCCCTGATCGTCATCTCCGATATGGAGATCGACTACTGCGGTGACAAGGACTGGAGCTTCTACGAGAAGATGGCATACCGCTTCAGACAGTACGGCTACCAGATCCCTAACATCGTCTTCTGGAACGTATCCAGCCGTCACGACATCTTCCACGCTGACAAGACACGCGCAGGCGTGCAGCTGGTAAGCGGCCAGGCGACAACAATGTTCCGTCAGGTAATGCAGTGCGTCGGCATGAACCCTGTTGAGGCGATGGAGAAGGTTATCAATTCCGACAGATATGCGGCCATCGCGGTTGCCTGAGCAGCAGGTCCGCACAGGCCAAAACACAAAAAGAAACCCATAGAAACAGGAAAAGCCCGTATAGCGCAGGAAGCTCTGCACTGTACGGGCTGTTTCTACTGTCCGATTTCTATTAAGTTTCTTATGCGGTATTTTGCGTGTCTAATGTGCTTCTGCCGCGCTGCAGGGCGGCGGGTATTAACATGCCGGCTGCTTACTGCTGACCCAAACGGAAACGCTTGAGCCGCGTAATCTCCGTTGAGAGGAGGTCTGAGACGGCCTTACCGCGCGCGTCCGCGGATTCGGCGACGGTTTCCGGGCAGCCCGGATTGTCGATGACTTCGCCCAGCCGCTCCAGTGTGAGCTTTCTGAAGAGGCGTTTTTCATAGAGCGTCTCCAGGACTTCAAAGAGGCACTTTGCGTTTTCCAGGCAGACCATGGAAAGCTCGTAGACAGCCTGGTAAGGCGCGTCTCTGAGGAACAAAGGCATTTGGTAGGGCATGATCGGATAGATCGAAGGGAGGATCGGCGTATACTGCTTCTGCATGACGCGGTCGCCTCCGTAGAACGGGGTCATATCGCTCTCCAGGATCCCTGCCTTCAGGTTGGGGATCTCATAGATGGAATCGATCGACAGCCCTTTTTTCTTTGCGAGCTCTCTTCCCTGGCGGGAGATCGCTCCGACAAGGAGCATCTCCTCCCGAAAACCTTCCGCTTCCAGATGTAAAGAGATATTGTCCATACGGAAACCGTTGTGGTAGAAGTTATCCACCAGAACGAAGGGCTTACCCATGGACTTGATGTTTCGAAGCTGTACGGCGACGTTCGGATAGCCCGCGCTTTCCTTGATCGAGAAGCTGGAGAGATCCGGTACATATACCTTTTCCGTATTGAGCGCCATTGTCGTTACGTCGGGGATCCTGACGTACTTCAGTGTTTTGCCATAAGGGACGCAGATCCAGGAAGAAGCGCCTTCCGAAGAGCCGCTCACAGAAACACTGCGCTCGCGGATCCTCTTCGACAGGCGGTAGTTGAGGATGCCGCCGTCGATAAACAGAACGGCTTTGCCGGGGTACAGGCCTGCCAGCGCGACCCGGAGCCGGTGGAGGTTCTCTTTCCGGACTTTCAGAAGAGACGGCTCGTCGCAGTATGGATCCAGAACGCTTTCGGACGCGCTGCCAAAGAGCACCAGCGAGGACCGGAGATCTGTGCAGTACCGGTCTTTTTCGCCGGGAAGTCTTACAAAGCCTCTCTCTTTGAGCAGATCTTTGAGGCGCTTTTTCTTTAGCTCTTCAGAGATTATGTCGCCGGAAAGATAGACGATATCGATCCCTTCTGACTGGAACGCGAGGAGCGCCTCGTCAAGCAGGGTTCCGCCGGTCTTCTCGGTGTAGGCTTCCGCCGTATCTGTCCGCAGACTCAGGATCTCCAGATCCCGGGCAGGCGTACCTTTTCCATTCTTATGTACGGCGCAGACCCGGGCGGTCAGCTCGCCGATCTCAGGACCGGAACCGGCTTTTCCGCCGCTCTCTCTCACAAGTACGACGCGGATCGTATCCTCCGACTTTTCGATCCGGGTCTCGATACACCGGGTCTCCGACATCTTTTTATAGATCCGGTCGTCCGCGTACAGTTTATGACGCCGGATGTACTGCTGCGCGGGGATCGCCACAAGGTCATCGATACTTTTCCCTTCCTGAAGGTTGCGGCGGATCTGCACGGAAGTCATGTGTTCGTAGTAAGCGGGCAGCATAAGACGGATCACTTCCCCGGTGAGGTTGTCCGTGCCTTCGTCCTCGTACCCGTAGTTATCGCTCCTTGTAAATACGATATGCGGGAAAGAGTGCACCGACCCCTCAGAAGGCGTCTCCTGGTAAGCCGCGTCCTTTTCGATGCGGTCGCTTCCGCAGACCAGATACACTTTCTGTCCGGGGAAAAGCGCGCGAAGTCGCGCAAGGTCTGCCGGATTATCCGGATTGATGACGAGGTCATACGGGAAGATCCTCACGTGAGGCAGATCCGCAATGGACAGCATCACGATCTTGCGGCGGACAGCGAGCGGCTGTGTGTTCCGGTTCAGGGAGAAATCGTCCACATTGACGTACACCTGGTATCCCATTTCCGAGACCTCGCGCGCCACTGCGCGGTGACCGCTGGAGAAGGGATCGAAGCTTCCGGAGAAATACGCCACAGGGCGTTTGGGGTCCGCATAGGAGTGTCCGATCTCCTCCAGATAGCGGGCGATCTCGCAGACCGTCGGATATCTGTACAGCGGGTCGGGATACTTTGCGGCGCGCATATACAGAAGAACGCTTCTTGAGACGACGACCAAAGGCTCCCGGACATCGCTGGAAGTCTCGGTGCTGCCGTCCAGGTTACGGAACAGATCGTAGCCGATAGAGAACGCGGTGTTCTCGGCGACGAGCCTGCGGTCGCTGTAGATCCCCTGGCAGAGCATGCCTGTTATGCGCCGGCGGATCCACATTTTGTCTTCTTCCTCACTGGGCAGGAAGCCCTCCTTAGTCAGAGCGGGATTTTCTGAAGACAGATGTGCAAGGATCCGGCAGACAGTTCCCATGATGATCTCAACCGTCTTGATCCTGCCGCTGTTGCACAGCCGCTGGACCTGCGGGACCAGTTCCCTCTGCATGCTGACAGGGATATGCTTCCAGCATTCCCCGATCAGGTAAGGCAGATAATGGGAGGAGTCGTCCTCCAGCGCCACACATTTAAAGAGCTCGGTCATGATCGCTTTCTTCTGGTCATTGTCCAGATGATCGATGATGTTAAGCAGATCGTCGCCGGCCTTTGTGAAGAGGGCCGGTTCCGTGTTCAGACGCATGAAGACCACCAGATGTGACGCATATTCGGAAAGCCCGGTGCGCACAGAGCCGTCCGCGAATTTTTCGCTCAGGATCTGCAGGTCGATCTGTTTGAACAGGCCGGGGAGTTCAGAGTCGAGATCCTCGCGGAACAAGACTGTGTCTTTCGGGACAGCGAGGGCCGCCGCATCCCCGGCGGGAATTTCTGCGCCGCCTGTCTGCCCGTTCACAGCGGGAAGCTGTTCGAGGACCTTTCCGGCGAGCCAAAACTGTGCCGGCATTCCTTTTTCTCCCGTGCTGCCGGCGGTTTCCCTCACGATCTCGCGAAGGATGCTGCGCAGGTAATGCGCGAAGTCAGGCGCAGGCTTCCAGCCCTCCTTCATCCAGGCATCCAAAAGAAGGAGGGAAGCCAGACGGATCTCTCCGGCGTCGTTTTTTAAGAAATGGCGGACGAACCCGAGGATATTGCCTCTCTGCATCGCGCCCCACACGGAATAGGGAAGTCCCAGGGCACCCTTTAAAAGGCACACACAGGATTCTTCTCCCCACTTCGTGGACTTGAAATAGCTGCAGTATGCCGAGAGGACCGTCGTTTTGCTGCTGTCCGAAACCTCATCATAGACGATCTTTAACAGTCCCGTCAGCGCATTTCCGGGATGTCTTCCCGCAGGTTCCTCCTCGCGCTTTTTGCTGTCAAACAGGATCGTGTGCAGGCACTCCTGCCAGACGGAAGGGTTCTGCTCGTATTCCCGGGCGATCATGTAGCCGGAACAGTTCAGCGCGCCTTTCCGTATGGAACCGCTGTCGTCAGACAGGAGCTCGATCAGATAGGGCAGCAGGAAAAGGCGCCAATCCGAACTGATCTTGTCGGCATTACGTGCCAGCATCAGAAGGATCGCGCAGCGGTACTGGACGTGATCGCTCTCCATGAGCTGCTCCAGGAACTCCACTCTCTTGTCGGGATCCTGCAGCCACGTAAGCACCTCCTGCCGCATCTGTATTTCCAGTTCCCTAAAGCTCTCCGCAAGCTCTCTCTCCGTCATCAGTTCGGGATACAGGTCTTTTTTCATATACTCAAAATTCCTTCGCTATGTACTACTCTCGCTATGTATTACTCTGATTTCATCGTGATGACGATCCTCTGGTTCAAAAGATCGTGGATCATTGTACATCCCAGGTCCCGCACGTCAAAAAACTGTACGATGTCAGCGTATTCTGAAGCGGCGGGATCGATGTCCGAGATCCGGTTCTTCAAGCCGGTGAACGCCTCCGGGCGGAAGATCCGCGTTCTCTTGTCCTCAAAGACGGCGGCATACAGGATTTCACTCTCCACGAGGTCCTGGAAAATATGACTGCCGTAAGATAACTCCGGATTATAGCCTGCCTTCGACTCCGCGATCTCGAAGATCGCCGCGAAACTGCTGATGTCGGAGAACGTCGTCGGTACACCGAGTTCGGGAGAACTCGTGCAGATCCGGCCGGGCACCATGAGGATCATCTTTTTGCCCTTGTCGCGGAAAGACCAGTTGACCTCGCCGATCCAGCGCGTGATCATATTTTTCTTGTTGTAGGGCATCTTATAGTAGGCGACCGGGTCCACATAGAGGATGTAATCCACCGGCGTCTTCTGGGACTTGCCGAGAGTGCTCTGGCTGCAGTCGAGAACGACCTCATTGTCGTCGAGGTCCTTCGGGATCCCCTGCCGTCCGCTGTCTTCGAACGCCTGAAGCGGCCTGCACTGCAGGAGGTTGATGACATAGTCCCCGTCCTCTGCCACGTTGATCGTGAACTCGATATCCACGGGCTGGCCGTATTCTTCCTGAAGCGTTGAGAGGAGCGCGCGCATGTCCTGCATCAGCTGCTTATTCTTCACAAGTCCGCCGCAGGAAATGTACCACACGTTCCGGGGCGTTCCCCGGTCAGCGAGGAACCGCTCCGCCTCGTAGTCATGCCCAAAGACCGCTTTCTGTATATACTGCGGCATGGTCTTTTCGATCTTGTAGAAGGAGATCGTTTCCAGCTTACCGCTCTTTTTATGGAGAACGTCCAGGCTCCTCTGGGAAAACTTGTGGTGCTCCGCGCCGGATTTATAGGGGAGCGCCTCCGGGCGGTCGAGACTGACCAGCCGCGGGTAAGAGCCCTGTGTGCGGTCGACAGCGCCGGTGCCAAGGCCCATGACAAGACGCAGCATGCCCGCCCTCGGATCGAGGGAATTCATGAACCGGTACGTGCTGTAGGAATAACCGACGCCTGCCGCGCAGGGGAAATAGTACTCCCCGAAGCGGGAGCCGGATACGCGCTGCACAAGAAGCGCCATCTGTTCGTCCATCTCCGCGAGGCCGCGGCGGAGCCGGTAGTCGAGCGCCGATTTGCTCAGAGTACTGGCGTAGACGACGCGCACCGCGTTCTCAAATTCCAGGAGCCGTTCCTCCGGCGTCCCGTTTCCGGGGCAGAAGACGGATTCATATTTGCCGGCAAATGCGTTGCCGAAACCGTCTTCCAAAATACTGCTGGATCGGACGATGACCGGTGATGGCCCGTAAAAATCGAGAAGTTCCCGGAACCGTTCCCGGATCGCGTCGGGAAAGACGCCGTGCAGGAGTTTTTCCTTCAATGCGTCGGCCATGGTGAAATAGCCCTCCGGGCGGCGCTGCGCGACCCTTAGCTGCCAGTAATCATTTTCAACGATATAGGTGTAAAAGACATCAGAACCGACGAAAAAGGAGTCGTGGGGCTCAAGACGGTCATGGATATCGGGGCAGCAGTTCTCGATGATCTTGCGCGCCGTGAGCATGCCGCAGGATTTGCCGCCGATCACGCCTGTTCCGATCATATGCTCCTTGACAAAGAAGAAGTCCTCGGGCTCAAAGTGGCGTTCCAAAAGACCGCGGATCCCGGCGTCCCGGCTCATCATGATGTCGATGATGGTCCTGCAGTCCGCGGAAACGTCGCGTCCGTCTTCGAAATCCCGCTGCACGCGGTCAAAAAAGCGGTCCCAGTTATCCTGGGAGCGCATGCGGCCCCTGCGCAGCTCCGTATCAATGGCCCTGCGGAAGCGGCTCTCCAGCACGCCGTCTGTGATCGGAAAAAAGACACCCTTTGCCGCGTCGTAAATATGCGGCGTCAGAAGATCTTCGAGAACATCGCGCCTGAGGCCGCTCTCTTCCGAAGCCGCATCAACACCGGCTGTCTGAAGGAGCTTTACCGGACGCAGATAGAGTGCTTTGAAGTCCGAATACACCTCTAAAAAGGCAGAAGCCCGCGCCTTCAGGTGATCGTAGGTCTGCATGGAATGGTGTCCGCGAAGCAGCGGATAATACGCGGAGGCTTTCTTTTCATGGATGATCCGGGAGATGACGGTGTAGAAATTCTCCATCATAAGATCTGTCGCCCAGGCTGCCTGAAGCGAGGAGAGCGGGTCAAACACATACAGCGTGCCCTCGGGATTCTCCCGGACCAGTTCGTAGACTTCCACCGTAAATGGCTCGAAGCGGTGCGTGAGACGCACTTCGTGGATCTTAAACTTCTCCGGATCCGGCGAAAGATTGTCAAACAGCGCGTCGCTGTCCGAAAAATGGACATAGGTCACCGTTTTCCCGTTTTTTATGGCAGCTTCCGCAAACGTATGCGCCGCCTGCCTGAAATCGGCGGGCGACATGACCGTCCAGATCACGTTTTCCGACACGGCGGGGCACTGCATCACATCTGCCAGCGTCTTTGCTGTCATGTTTCCTGCTGTGTTTTTCATCATGGCTTTATTGTACCCAATGGTTTTTTAAAAAATTCAGGATAGGATCTATGGATCTGCAGTTGACGAATCCCCTTGTATCCACACTAAAAAACTGGGCGGGACTCACCTCATTTTATCATTTCTACGTATTAGAAAACAATACACTGGTTACGGCCGGACTTTGTGGTATTCTATAAAGTGAGATTTTATTTCTAACATCAGGAGGACAGAAGTTTTGGGAGTATATCTGCATTCCCTCTCGGCGGTCTTTATGATCTTTTCCCTGATGGCGGTGGGCTATGTGCTCGGAAAACTCGGATGGATGACCGCCAGTGACAAGAGGTTCGTCAGCCGGTTCGTGGTGAACATTGCAGTGCCAATGAACTGTATCACTGGGATCCTGAATAACTTTACGCGGAGTGACCTTGCCGGAATGGGCCTGCTGCTTCCTGTTCCGTTCATCACCATTTCAATGTGCCTTCTGATCAGTTTTCTGGTCGGAAAGTCCCTGCACCTCCCAAGGCGCAGGTTTGGCGTGTTTGTGGCGATGGCGTTTATCTCGAACACGCTTTTCATCGGGCTTCCGCTCTCCACGCAGCTTTTTGGGGAAACAGCCTCCGGATATGTCATGATCTACTATATCGGCAGCACTGTTTTTACCCAGACCGTCTGTGTCATGCTTGTCGAACACGCAGGTTCGGCGGCGGGAAAACGCTCGCCCGCGGCGCTCGTAAAAGAGATCTTTACAAAGCCGCCGATCATCGGCCTGGTCGCGGCAGTAACGATGCTGCTTTTGGATGTGCGGCCGCCGGAAATGTTCATGAGCTTTGCCAAGTACCTCAGCAGTACCGTATCGCCTCTGGCGCTTATGTACTGCGGGTATATCGTTTACGAGCTGGGGCTAAGGAATGTCAACATGGAGAAGGGGATCCTCTCCATGCTGATCATCCGGCTTCTTATCTCGCCGTTGATCTGCACTCTGGTCTGTATATTATTTGGCGTGCAGGGACTCTGCCGCAGTGTGTTTATCGTGTTATCGGCGCTTCCCACCGTATCCCAGATCACGGTGATGGCAGGCGCGTACGGGGCGGATGAGAAATACTCCGCTGCCGGAGCGATCCTTTCTATGATGGGGATCTTCATCACAGTCCCGCTCCTGATGGTGATCCTGACATGACCTGTGTTTTGCCAAAAAAGCGAGGAAGGAAATATGATCGGAAAAATCATAGAGATCACAAGGCAATACCTGACAGAAGAGAGATCCGTTATCACGGCGGATTCGAACCTCAAAGACGATCTCGGGCTGGATTCCTTTGATATCATGAATATCATCATCGAGTGCGAGGACGCGTTCGGCATCCGCATTTCTGACGAGGTGCTCGGGAATTTCGTTACAGTGAAAGATATTGAAAAGATGCTGATCACAAAGGGAAAATGCCCTGAGTGACAACCGGGGGCAGCTG
The DNA here is from genome assembly GCA_902768735.1 of uncultured Lachnospiraceae bacterium. Lineage (GTDB taxonomy): Bacteria > Bacillota > Clostridia > Lachnospirales > Lachnospiraceae > CAG-791. Next base: position 44,362 of record CACXMK010000002.1, read on the forward strand.
CCGGAAGTAAAAAAACAGAGAGGAGCGGGAACAGGATGAAGATCACAGAGCAGTACAATAGCAATGTCATTGACGGGATGACCTTCGGGTTTTCTGCGGCGCTTATTCTGGGGTGTTTTGCGGGAGCGGTCTATACAGGGACGCTGCAAACGCTGCCGGCGGATTTTTTCCGTATCCTGACAACACCGGGACCTCTCGTGACGGATTACTTCATGATCGGGAGCATGCCGGCGACGTTTCTCAACGCGGGGCTGTGCGGCCTCGTCATGGCCTGCTTTATGTTTTTTCTTCCCGGACCTTCCCATGTAAATACGCTCGCGGGCTTTTTCTTGGTCATCGCGCACAGTTTTTACGGGTTGAACCTCCTGAACATGCTGCCCTGCTTTTTTGCCCCGTTTCTCTATCTGTGGATGAAGGGTCTGGATTTTAACGAGAACCTGCACGTCTGCATGTTCGCGACCTGCTTCAGCCCGTTCGTCAGCGAGCTGCTGTTCCGGTATACACAGGGAAGCGATTATGTGGCGGGGGAGGTGTCCCTCACAGTAAAAGGAGTCATTCTGACGATCGTATTTCTTCTGATCCTTGCTGTTGTAGCACCTGCCGTCCTGCCGGGCGTCAAGGCGTGGCATAAGGGATATAACCTTTATAACGGCGGTCTCGCCTACGGGATCCTGGGTTTTCTGATCTTCAATTTCCTTTACAACACAATGGGTGTCGAAGCGCCGCAGAGGCTGACCTTTGCAAACGAAGTCTACGACCGCTTCGGGAGATCTTACGCAACCTTTGGCAACACGTTCTTCATCCTTCTGTTTTTGTGCTGTATCGCGGCGGGGTGGTTCTTGAACGGGAGGTCATTCAGGGGACTGGAAGCGCTCTTTCAGGACACCGGATACCAGAGCAATTTCGCGAAAAAATACGGCATGCAGATCTGCCTTATGAACACGGGACTTTACGGCCTTTTGTTTCTTCTCTATATTAATATTGCGATTGGTTTTACGGAGGGAGCGGGTTTTACGGGACCGACTTTCGGAGTGATCCTGGCTGCCCTGACGTTTACGGCGATGGGTCAGCACGTTCAAAACGTGTGGCCGATCTTTCTGGGATATCCCCTTTTATCGGGAATTTCCGGCCTGTTCAACCTTCTGGTCGGCGGCTATCACCACTGGACGATCTCCACGCAGGCATACATCAATAGTGTGGCCTTTGCTACAGGTCTCTGCCCGCTTGTCGGAAGATACGGCGTGAACGCAGGGCTCGCGGCGGGAGCGCTCTGTGCCTCTCTGTGTACGGCGACATCCGCGCTCCACGGAGGCCTGATGCTGTACAACGGCGGGTTTACGGCGGGGATCGCAGCACTCATCCTGATCCCGATCTTTGAGCACTACGACGTGGAAAAAAGAGATAAAATGAGGACGTATATTAATCTCCGGGATATGCTTACGGTGAACGAGGACGCCAGGCGTGGCGGACAGACGGAGAAAAAGAAGGACCGGACAGAGAAAGATCAGATAAAAAAGAACAGATAAAAAAAGAACAGATAAAGCAGATAAAGAAAGAACAGATAAAAAAGAGCAGATAGATGAAGAGAAGACTTATAAGGATACCGGCAGTCCTGGCTGTCGCGGCAGGACTGATCGCGGTCCTGTTCTTTGCGGTAAAGACAAAGAAACTGCAGGTCAACCGCTGGATCGTATCGGAGCGGGACGTCATTGGCGTCGATCTCTCCGAGTACCAGGCGGACGTGGACATGGAGAAGCTCTCGGAGCAGAACATTCAGTTTATCTATATGAAAGCGACCGAGGGGAGCAGTTTTACTGACAGCAGGTTTGAAGAAAACTGGAAGAGCGCTGAAGAAGCCGGAATTCCGGCAGGCGCCTATCATTTTTTTTCGTTTGACAGCTCCGGGGAGCAGCAGGCAAAAAACTACATCGAAACGGTGGGAAGCCTTGCGGGAAGACTCATCCCGGCGGTAGACGTGGAGTTTTACGCGGACAAAAGGGAAAACCCTCCGGCGCCGGAAGACGTGGCGGTACAGCTGCAGGCTTTCCTGGACGCGCTGGAAGAGGAATACCACGTAAAACCGATGATCTACTGTCCCAGAGAGATCTACGAGAAGTATATCGCGGACTGTTTTGACAGCTATCCCAGATGGATCAGGAGCGTTTACTGCCCGGCGTCGTTCGAGGCGGGAGACGACTGGGTCCTCTGGCAGTACTGCGATACGGGGGAGCTCGAAGGATACAGCGGCGGCGAGCGCTATATCGACCTGGACGTTCTTAAAAGAGGGGCCGACTTGAAGGAACTTATGGTGAAGGACTAGCGTTCAGGGATTTTTTCCATTACAATAGACTCTTGGAAAAGGGGGAACTCCGTAATGATACATAATACGATACTGGAAGCGATCGGCAATACGCCGATGATACGATTAAACAGGCTGCCCGAAGAAGGGAGCGCGGAAGTCCTCGTGAAGATGGAGGGCCTGAACGTAGGCGGATCCATTAAGACGAGGACAGCGCTGAACATGATCGAGCAGGCGGAAAAAGAAGGGATCATCAGCCCGGACAGGACGATCATCGTGGAGCCGACAAGCGGCAATCAGGGGATCGGCCTCGCGCTCGTGGGAGCGGTCAAGGGATATAAAACGATCATCATCATGCCGGATTCCGTCAGCGAGGAGCGCAGGAAGCTCGTCCGGCACTACGGCGCGGAGGTCATCCTGATCCATGACGCCGGAGATATCGGCGAATGCATTGAGGAATGCCTGCAGACAGCGCTCCGGATGCGCAGGGAAGATCCCAGGGTCTTCGTGCCGCAGCAGTTTGAAAACCCCAACAACACGAGGACACATAAAAAATACACGGCGCTCGAGATCATGGCGCAGGTGGCAGGTCCGATCGACGGCTTCTGCGCGGGGATCGGGACAGGCGGAACGATCACGGGGATCGGCGAAGTTCTCAAGGCGCAGTACCCCCATATCGAGATCTGGGCCGTAGAGCCCGAGAACGCCGCGATCCTGGCAGGCGGAACGATCGGAACGCATCTGCAGATGGGGATCGGGGACGGCATTATCCCTGATATCTTAAACCAGGAGATCTACAATGACATCTACGTCGTGACGGATGAGGAGGCCCTCGATACTTCCAGAAGGCTCGCCAGGGAAGAAGGCCTGATGGTAGGCATTTCCGCGGGGACCAATGTCGCGGCTGCGCTCCAGCTCGCGAAGAAACTCGGCAAGGGGAAGACAGTGGTCACGGTGCTTCCCGATACGGCCGAGAGATATTTTTCCACACCTTTGTTTGACGAGTAACGGGAACATAGTTTGTTGTAAGAACAGGGGGTACGGTGATGGCGCAGGATAACAGGCCTCGCGGCAGAAGAAGAAATGTAACGGGACAGGGCACGGGTGTAAATGTCCACGGCGAAGGACTGGGGACCGGACCTGTCGGCGGTTCCGGCGGCAGCAGCTCCGGCAGCGGCAGACGAAGCGGCGGCGGGAAGAGAAGCGGCGGCATGGGGGGGCTCCCCCTGATCGTAGTGCTGCTCATCGCCCTTTTGGGCGGCGGCGGATCGCTGAGCGGGCTGCTTGGAGGCGGCGGCAGCAGTAGCGGCAGCAACAGCGGCTATTCCCCCACAGGTAACAACTGGAACGTGGAGCAGAATTACACGCCCAGTTCCGGGGACAGCAACTTCAACTATTATACAAGCTCCTACGGCGGGAACGGCTCTCTCTCCACAGGCTGGAGCAGCGAGAGCGGGAACGCTTCCCAGACGGAGCTTGACAACACCACAGCTTCCGGTTCGAGAGAGAAGTTCACGAAGATCAAGGGCAACGGGAAAGACATTGTCACGATCATGGTCTATCTGTGCGGAACGGATCTGGAATCCAGAAGCGGGATGGGAACGTCCGACCTGCAGGAGATGGTGTCCGCCGGTTTCGGGAGCAACATCAATCTCCTGGTCTATACGGGCGGTTGCAGCAGCTGGCGCAACAACATCATCAGCAATAAGGTCAACCAGATCTATCAGGTCATCGGAGGAAGGGACGGAGGCGTCAAGTGCCTTGTTAAGGATGCCGGCTCCTCCGCCATGACAAACCCGGACAATCTTTCCGGATACATCCAGTGGTGTGCCAAAAACTTCCCTGCGGACCGCTACGAGCTGATCCTGTGGGATCACGGCGGCGGTTCCGTCAGCGGCTACGGCTATGACGAGAAGTACAGGAGCAGCGGCTCCATGACGCTTTCGGGGATCCAAAAAGCGCTCGACGCGGGCGGTGTGAAATTCGACTTCATCGGCTTCGACGCGTGCCTGATGGCGACTGCCGAGACGGCGCTGATGCTCGACGATTACGCGGACTACATGATCGCTTCGGAGGAAACGGAACCCGGCGTAGGCTGGTACTATACCGACTGGCTCACTATGTTCGGAAAGAACACCTCGACTCCCACGACTGAGATCGGACAGAAGATCGTAGACACGTTCGTTGAGACCTGCAACAGGAAGTGCCATGGACAGAAGACGACGCTCGCCCTCATTGATCTCGCAGAGCTCGCCAATACCGTTCCGGACAAATTCAGCAGTTTTTCGAAGGCGGTCAGCTCTTCGATCTCCGATAAGAAGTACCAGCAGATCGCGCAGGCGAGAAGCCAGGCCAGAGAATTCGCGGCCAGCACCAGGATCGATCAGGTCGACCTCGTGCACCTTGCGGAGAACACCGGCCTCAAAGAGGGCAAAGAACTCGCGAAGGCGATCCGCGGCGCGGTGAAATACAACCGCACATCGCTCAACATGTCCAACGCGTACGGACTGTCCATCTACTTCCCTTACAGGAGCAGTTCGAGATATGTGGACAGCATGTCGAAGACATATAAAGAGATCGGCATGGACGCTGATTACACGACATGCATCCGTCAGTTCGCGAGCCTTCAGGTGAGCGGCCAGGCGGCAAGCGGCGGCACCGGAAGCCCTTACAATTCCCTCTTCGGGGATTACGCAGGGCAGTTCTCCGGTATGAACAGCCAGGGATCGAGCGAACTGATCGGCGCGCTCCTCTCCAGTTTCCTTGGAGGAGACTACAGTTCCATTTCCGGCATGACCTCCTCGGGATCGTCCTTCCTCTCTGACAGGGCGCTCTCGCAGGAAGATATGGTACAGTACCTGCAGGAACACCACTTTGACGTGACGCAGCTCGCTTGGGTGGAGGAAGACGGGAAGCAGAAGATCAAGCTCCCGGAAGAGCAATGGGGCATGGTGACAGACCTTGAGCTCAACATGTTCTACGATACAGGAAGCGCTTATGTGGATCTCGGCCTTGACAATGTCTATGATTTCGATGGGGAGGGGAACCTTATCGCGGACGCGGGAAAGACCTGGATCTCGATCAACAATCAGCCGGTCGCCTACTACCATATGGATACGCTGGACGACGGCACGAACTATACGATCACCGGAAGAGTGCCTTGCCTTCTTAACGGCGTAAGAACCAATCTGCTCCTCGTGTTCGACAGCGAAAACGAACTCGGCTATGTGGCAGGCGCCGTAACCGATTACAGTTTGGACGACGAAATCGACGTCGTGGCCAAGGCGGCGACAGAGCTCCAGGCAGGAGACGTCATTGAACCGATCTGTGATGTTTACACGTACGACGGGGCCTATGAGGACAGCTACCGGTTAGGGGACGCGATCGAAATAGAGAATTCGGAGGCGGATCTTACGATCAGCGATACGATCCTGGGGGAAGGAAAGACGCTGGTCACCTACCGGTTTACCGATATCTACGGGACAGATTATTGGACACAGACTATTACAAGATGACATGATAACGGAGGGGGGTCTAAAGAGTGTCAGCTCTTTAGGCCTCATTCTGTCTTAAAACGCGGAACAGAATATGAATAAGAAGAATACAAACACAAAACAGACCTCCCGTGGAAAGGCGGTCAAGATGGTGCGCTGCCCTTACTGCGGGGCGGAATACAAGGAGGGACTCCTTCACTGCCCCTATTGCGGAGCAGTCGACGATCACCAGGATGAGAGCGAATTCCTGGAAGATCTCGACGAGCTCAAGGACAAGCTGGAAGACCTTCCGGAGGACGCGGTACGGCAGACGAAAGAGCTCCAGACACAAGAGGCCATCAGGGATCTCAGGAGGATCTTCAGGCGGGTCGGCATCATTTTCGCGGTCCTTGCGCTTTTGGTAGGCGGATCTGTGTTTTATGACAATGTCATCGCAGGGAACAGCGAAGCGAACCAGAACAAGGAGCACCAGGAGAGATATCTGTGGAAACAGCAGAACTATCCCAAACTGGATGAGATGTACGAAAAGGGAGATTACGAGGGGCTTCTGGAGTTTTACTACAGCGAAACAAACGGCTGGTTCTATGACTGGGAGCATTACGACCTGCTGCAGGGACTTCACCTCTTAAGGGCGGTCAGGGAAGGCATTCCATATGCGGACCAGGCGGAGGAACTCTACGGAAAGGATTCCGACCGGGTACTCAGTGAACAGGCCGCTTTGCTCTCGGAAGAGCTTCAGCTTCTGTATTTTGACAAACAGGCCCGGAACAAAGAGGACATCGAGACGATCCGGGGGCTGTCGTCAGAAGCGATCGCGGACCTTGAGGCCAGATTCGCGTTCACCGAGGACGAACAGAAAAGTATACAGGAGACGATCAATAAAAACTACGGCTATATTTCGATCAGGGAATGCGAGGATTTCCTGAAGAAGAGACGCGACAGCTGACAGGAGGACACTCGGAGGTAGGTATGAAATGTAAGTATTGCGGAGGCGATGTGACGCTCGACGATCACTTTTGCCCCCATTGCGGAAGACCTGTGGACCAGGCGCAGCGCCATCAGCTGGAAATGGAGCAGTATGAGGCAGAATTCGACAAGACTAAAGAGGAGGCTCTCAAAAAGATCTCGGCAAGCAGTGTTGACGGCACCGCGTTCGGGATCCGCCTTGCGGCGATCGCGGTCCTGATCGGGATCCTGATCTTCATGGTCACCAGCCTGGATCCTTATACAAGGAACGAGCGCAGGCAAAAGAGACTGGCGAAGACCAATTATGACGCCTATGTGGCGCAGATCGAGCAGTATCTTGAGGAAAGGGATTATGTCGCTCTGGCTTCTTTTGACAGGATACACCAGCTCGAGTACAACGACGACTACAAGGGATACAGGGAGATCTTCTACGGCGTCAGCTATTATACCAGCGTGTACAGAGGGCTGCAGGAGATTGCTTTGGTGAATCAGAGCAGCTCGAAATATTTGTACTATGCGCCGGAAGTGAGCAAGTATTTAAATCAGCTCTATGAAGAGCTGGGACGGGATCTCAGCAGTGACTGGGTGATGGAGCCGGAAAAGACCAAAGCCTTTTATGAGGAGATGGAGGAGGAGACATCGATCCTTCTGCAGAGGTACCTGGGCCTCTCCAAAGAAGAGGCGGATTCCCTCCGGGGCCTCTCCAAGAGCAAGCGGACGGTGATAGTCGAACAGGCCCTGGACAAGGTGCTCAGCGAAAAGACCGGAAGCGGCCTGCCTGACAGCGCACAATAGAGGAGACAGTTATGGCAAAGTTTATCAGTACGGCTTCGAAAAAGCCGGGAAGATCAAAGAACTTCGGAAAAGCTCCAAAGCAAAAGAGATCCAAGGTCATCATCGTCCTGAACGTACTCATCGGCATCCTTCTGGCAGCGGTCCTTATTACCGCCATCGGATACTGGACCAGTAATAAGGACAGCTACTACGAGAGGGAATTCGGGGATGTCTCGGTCCGCCGCGATCTGGAGAGAGAGATCTATCCCGACATTCTCTATGAGTACTATTACTGCGGAGGATGGACCGGCAGGGTCAGCAAAGGGTACGAAGACGTCGCGGCCGTCGTGCGGTACGCGGACGCGGCATTCCGCCACAGTGCTTATGAAAATGCAGGGGACAGTGAGAGAGCGGCGGCTATGAAAAAGCGCATGGATGAAGCGGCTTCCGCGGTCGGGATCTACGGGCCGGAGCTAGAAAAGATCGACGGTCTGCTCAGCAGGTAACAGACGCGGAACGCTTGACGTTGTCAATCGGAAATAAATGGTCTACAATATAATATGAGTTGATGTCTGCATTTTGTACGTATACGTTTTCAGTACGGCAGGACCGCAGGCAAAAAAGTGACGGACGGTACGAGATATGGATATGAATGATTGGTACGATGCCGGCAGCGACATTGTGGATGCCGTAAATGACGCGGTCAGGCGCAATGATTTTTCAGGACTCAGCTCGAGCATCGCAAAAACCGTGAAGGAAGTTTCCGACACGATCCAGAGGGATGTCAGGGAATATAACGCAAAGAACCAGAGAGAGGACATCCGCACAAAGACCTACCGGAACACGGCCGGTCAGGGAGGACCGCATTACTACGACGAGAATCCTTACCGGAGGTACAGATCCACGACGCAGCCCGGATACGGGCAGAGAGTGGGCGGCGCCCAGCCGCAGCCGCAGCAGCGAAGACGCTATTCAACGCGCAAGACGCCTTTTCTGCAGAAGCTCGTAAGTAAGTCGTCCGGGATCGGCAGGATCATCGGAGGAGTGTTCGGTCTGATCATAGGCGTGCCTATGGTCCTTAGCAGTCTGGCGGGCGTTCTCGCCGGCGGACTGAGCGCGGGTGCGCTGACGGGGCTCCTCGCCAGTGCGATCATCGCCGGGGGATCTGCCTATGCGTTTATGTCCGGAAGAAAAGACAAGGAGCTCGTCAAGCGGTATTACCAGTACGCGCAGGCTGTCGGGGACGCGGAGTATATTGAGATCTCCAAACTGGCGCGCATGACGGGCAGGACCCGCCAGGATGTTCTTAAGGACATCAAGGCTCTGATGGAGAAGGGGCTTTTAGCGGAGGCGTGGCTCGATGAGCAGGAAACGACGCTCATCCTCACCGAGGAGGTCTATCACCAGTATCAGGCGATCCGCTCGCAGAGCGAAAAGCTGAAGGCACAGGCCGATAAGGAACAGGAAGCGGATTCGGATCTTCCTGCAAACGCCAGAGAGATCATTAAAGAAGGCAGGGAGTACATCCAGACGATCCACAACTTCAACGACGATATCCCGGGCGTGGAGATGAGCGAGAAGCTGTACCGCCTCGAGAGCACGATGGACCGTATCGTGGAGCAGGTCAGGAAGCAGCCGGAGAGCGCGTCGGAGCTCAGAAAGCTTATGAATTATTACCTCCCGACGACCGTAAAGCTGCTCTCCGCCTACAAGGAACTGGACAGGCAGACCGTTGCCGGCGAGAACATTGTAAAAACAAAGAAGGAGATCGAAGACGCGCTCGATACGATCAACGACGCTTTCGAGAAACTTCTGGACAGCATGTTCCAGAGCATGGCATGGGATGTCTCCTCTGATATCTCAGTAATGCAGACAATGTTCGCGCAAGACGGACTGACGGAACGGGAAATGGCTGCGGAAAGCGGACAGACCACGCAGCAGATGGAAAAGCAGGTCTACGGAACGACGCTTACCTGGGGAGACGGCGGCGGTGCCGCGCAGGCACAGATGCAGGAAGAGGGCAAGTAACTGTTTTATAAGCAACTGTTCGTAATGAGAACAGTTCGTAATAGCAACTGTAAAAACAACTGTTTAAAGAAACTATTAAAAGTAACTGTAAAAAACAACTGAAAAGCAGGCAAACTTACGATCAAAGGGACCATGACAGAAAAGGAGAAAGCAGGAAATGGCTGAGGAGAAGATGGATCTGAATTTTGACCAGGATAACGCAGTTTCGACCGGCACTGCCGCAGCGCAGGCGGATCCTTTTGCGGGAATGGCGGCAGCAGCAGCCCCCTCTCTGTCCTTCGGGGACGAGGAGCAGGCAGCGGCAGAGCAACAGGCCGCATACGCGGAACCTGAGGAGAACGTCCTGACACCGGAAGAACTCCGCCAGGTTGAGGAGTTCGCGAAAAAGATCGACGTCACCAATTCTAAGGCAGTAATGACATACGGTGTCGGCACACAGAAAAAGATGGCTGACTTCTCTGAGAAGACACTGGAGAGCGTGAAGACAAAGGATATGGGCGAAGTCGGCGACATGGTCAGCGGGCTCGTCACACAGCTCAAAAACTTTGACGTGGACGAGAGCGAAAAGGGCATCATGGGGTTCTTTAAAAAGAAGGGCAATCAGATGCAGGAGCTCAAGACGAAATATACAAATGTCGAGAAAAACGTGACGGCGATCTCCAATGAGCTGGAGAAACATCAGGTGACCCTCCTTAAGGATGTGGAGCTGCTCGACCGCATGTATGAACTCAACCTGACATACTTCAAAGAGCTTTCCATGTATATCCTCGCCGGCAAGAAGAAGCTGAAAGAAGTCAGGGAGACACAGCTTCCCGCGCTTCAGAAAAAGGCGGCGGAGTCCGGACTTCCGGAAGACGCGCAGGCGGCGAAAGATCTCGCGGACCAGTGCGACCGTTTTGAGAAAAAGCTTCATGACCTGCAGCTCACAAGAGCCGTGGCAATGCAGACAGGACCCCAGATCCGCATGATCCAGTCTTCGGACCAGATGATGGCGGAGAAGATCCAGTCCACGATCGTCAACACGATCCCGCTGTGGAAGAACCAGATGGTGATCGCGATCGGCATCGAGCACGCTACGCAGGCGGCCAAGGCAGAGAGAGAGGTCAATGATATGACAAATGCCCTGCTCAAGAAGAACGCCGAGAAGCTCAAACAGGCAACAGTGGAGAGCGCGAGAGAAGCGGAGAGAGGTGTTGTGGATATCGAAACGCTCAAGCATACGAATGAGATGCTGATCTCCACGATGGATGAAGTGCTCACGATCCAGATGGAAGGCAAACAGAAGAGAGCGGCTGCCGAGAGGGATCTGGCTCAGATCGAGGCGCAGCTCAGACAGAAACTCCTGCAGGCCAGCAGGTCTTAAAGTGCAGGAATAACAGAGAAAGATACGGAATTCACAAAGGAGGAACAGTTTTGAAAAGAGGTTTAGCAGTATTGCTCGCGGCGGTATTAGCTTTTTCGACCATTCCGGCGACAGCATTGGCAGCGGAAGCAGCCGATCTGACCGCACAGGAGGAGATTGCCGCAGAAGAAGAGACAGATTCTGAGGAAGAGTATTCCGACGAAGTATCAGCAGATGAGACTGACGGCAGCGAAGCCTATGCAGCAGAGATCAGCGGTGACGAGACAAATGAGGGCGCGACTGTTTCCGACGGAACAGGCACCGAAGAGATCGCTGATGAGACAGATCCTGAGGAACTGACAGGCGATGAGGCAGACGCAGACGGGACTGAGCTCTCCGGGGAAGCGTCTGAAGACGGAAAGACAGCTGAAGCAGCAGCGGAGATCGAAGAGGAAACCGTAGAAGAGGTTTCTGCGGAAGATGCGGCTGATGCAGTCCCTGCTGAGGAAGACCTTGTGATCGAAGAGCCTATCACAGCGGAGACTTCTGCCGAGGCAATGGCAGCTGCTAACGGCTGGAAGAAAGAAGGCAGCAGCTGGTATTACTACGAGAACGGAAAGAAGAAGACCGGATTCATTACTTATGGCGGCCACAGATTCTATCTGATGGACAAAAAGTATAGCGGCTATACCGCTGACAAGCAGGGTCAGATGCTGACAGGTCTGCGCACGATCAACGGCGCCAAGTACTATTTTGCCGAGACCGGATCTTCACCCGGAGCATCCCTCGGCGCAAGGCTGACCGGATTCCGCAAGGTCAACGGGAGCATGCGCTATTTTGCGGGAAGCACGCTGACCAGCCCCAGCCTTTCGACCGGCAAGATGGTGACCGGAAAAGCGGTGATTTCAGGCAACACTTACCTGTTCGGCAGCAGCGGTGCCATGCAGACCGGCTTCAAGAAGATAGGAAGCTATACATATTACTTCATCGATGAGGAGTATTCCCAGTATACGGCTGCCAAACGCGGCAGAATGGTTTCCGGATTCAAGACGATCGGCGGCAAAGTACTCTATTTCATGGATTCCAAGGCAAGCAATTACAACAGTGCTTACAAGGGAAGATGGATGACCGGTTATGTTACGATCGGCGGAATGACCTTCTATTTTGCGGACAGCAAGTGGTCGAATTATACCACGGCCAAAAAGGGCATGAGGCTGACGGGATGGAATAAGGTCAACAATCTGAGATGCTATTTCATGGATGACCGGAGCGCCGACTATGTCGCGGCGGATAAGGGCAGGGTCATCGAAGGTCTCAGGACCGTGAGCGGCGCGAAGTACTACTTCGGCAGCAAAGGAGAAAGCAAGACCGGATGGCAGACGATCAACGGAAGCAAGTACTATTTCGCTGATAGCGAGGTGAAGGGCTTCAAGGATTCCGATCTTGGCAAGATGCTCAAGGGCTTTAAGTATATCGGCGGAAAGAAGTATTACTTTAACAGCGACGGAAAACTTAAGAGGACCGGCGGCGCGGCAGACATCAATGGCAAAATGTACTATATCGGCGATGACGGCGTGATCGTCACGAAGACGGGATGGCTCCAGGTCGGAAGCACGTATTACTACGTAAAAGATTCGGAAGGTATCCTTGCAACCGGATGGCTGTACCTTGGCAGCGCAACATACTATCTGGACAAGTCCACTGCGAAGATGGCCAAAGGCCTTAAGTCCGTCAACGGAACGCTTTATTTCTTCTCGGTCAACGGACAGCTCGCGTCGACGAAGGGATGGAAGTCGTTCGAAGGCAATGATCATTATACCTACACGTACAGTGACGGCAGGGTCGCGGTGAATACCGAGATCGACGGATACAGGATCGGCTCGGACGGCCGTGCGACTCTCCTGGATCCCGGCAGGATCATGGATAACAAGGCGAACGGCTTATACAGCAACACCAATTATCTGATCCTTGTCAATAAGAGTACGCACAGGATCGGTGTCTACAAGGGAAGCCAGTATAACTGGACCCGCAAGACCTATGAGCCGTGCTCAACCGGTTCGTCAAGCACGCCGACGATCGAAGGCACCTTTACGACTTCCAGCGGCGCCCAGTCTGACAGTTCCAGTTCTTACACACACTGGTATCTCACAGATTTCGGTCAGGGCTGCTCGATCTGGTCCGTACCCTGCTATAAGGGAACAAAGACTGTCGCGAACAGCACGCTGGGCGTGAACAATGACAATCTCGGATGCATCAGAGTATCGCTTGATACCGCTGAATGGCTTTGGGACGCGATCCCGAACGGGACAAAGATCGTGGTTTACGAGTAATTATCAGTCATCTTATCAGTCATCTAATGTAATTTACGTCTCAAACAGGCGGGCGGGTCTTTACCCGCCCGCTCTTTCACCCCATAAGAAGGAGCAGAAAATTGACGAAACGCAGGCTGGCAATTTTATTGGCGTTCATGATCACTGCCTCGGCAGTTCCCGCAGCGGGAGTAACTGCGGCAGAAGCGGCCCCGGAGGGAACGACCGGCGGGAGCGCGATTGAGAGGATGACGGAAACCGGCAGTATGACCGAAGAAGAGGAGACCGCTGCTGATACCGAAGAGGAGATCCCCGCAGATTCAGGCAGCACGACCGGAGAAGAAGAGACTGCTGCTGATACGGAAGAGGAGTTTTCTGCGGAAGCCGGCAGTACGACCGAAGAGGCGGAGACCGCTGCTGATACCGAAGAGGAGATCTCCGCAGAGACAGGCAGCACGACCGGAGAAGAAGAGACTGCTGCTGATACGGAAGAGGAGTTTTCTGTGGAAGCCGGCAGTACGACCGAAGAGGCGGAGATCGTTGCGGATACCGAAGAGAAGATCTCCGCAGAGACAGGCAGCACGACCGCAGAAACGGAGATCGCGGCAGAGACAGAGCCGGGGACGGAAGAGATGATGATCGAAGAGCCGGTTGTCCAGGAGGCTTCCGTGGAGGCGAAAGCCGCGGTCAACAGCTTTGTCCATGTCAACGGAAAAAAGTATTACTACGACGCGGAGGGCAAACTGCTCTCGGATCAGTGGCTGACTTTCGGAGATTTTACCTATTATATCGGTGCGGACGGCGCGGCATATACGGGATTTAAGAAGATCGGCGGCAGAACGTATTACTTCAAGGACAGCAGAGGGAGCACTAAATACCCTGTCGGCGCAATGGAATTGGGATGGCAGAAGATCAACGGCATGAAGTTCTACTTTGCGGACAGCGGCTATCCCGCGATCGGCAACAACTATCCCGGTGCGATGCTCACCGGCTGGAGAAGGATCGACGGGGAGATGTATTACTTCGCGGATTCCCTCTATCCGTCGGCAAACCGCGGAAGGATGATGGACGGCTGGAGAACGATCAGCGGGCGCAAGTACTATTTTGGCACAGACGGCATCCGCAGGACCGGGTTCCAGAAGATCAACGGCAAAACATACTATTTTATTGACTCGAAGTATTCTGAATACACCTCTGCCAAACAGGGGATCATGCTCAAGGCGGTCAAGAAGATAGGCGGCAAGTACTATTTCTTTAGCGAGTTTGGCGTGATGAAGACCGGCTGGATCCGCTACAGCAATGTGATGGGATATTATAACACGGACGGAACGGCTGCCTCCGGCTGGCGCGCGAGAGGGGATGACTGGTACTATCTCAAAGAGAATGGAATTGCTTTTACCGGTTGGCTGAAGCTCGGATCAGACTCGATCTTCTATATGAAGAGAGCGGAGAGCGGCAGAATGGTGGACGAGCCCCAGGTCATGAGCAACGGGAAGCTGTACTTCTTCGATGAAGATGGCCGCAGGGCGACATCGACCGGATGGAGGCACTACGGGAAGTATTATTACTATACCTATTCGAACGGAACCTGCGCGGTCAGCACGACGATCGACGGCGTGTGGCTTGATGAGAACGGCCGGACTGAGCTGACTGCGATGGACATCAAGGCGCAGGGGTATTACAGCAGCACTAACTACCTGATCCTGGTCGACAGGAGTATCCATAAGGTCGGCATCTATAAAGGAAGACAGGGAAACTGGATCAATATCAAGCGGTGGTCCTGTGGAGACGGTAAGCCTTCGACACCGACGATCGAGGGAACGTTTACGGTCGGGATCAAACTCTGGTATTTCGATTCGGGCTCGGCCAGGTGCTGGTTTGCCACACAATTCTGCGGCAACTACCTGTTTCATTCTGTTCTTTATTACCAGGATTCCTACCCGGCAGACGTAATGGACGGAACGCTGGGCGCCGGTGTTTCCCATGGCTGCGTGCGGCTGGAAGTATCTAACGCGCGGTGGATCTATGACAATATCCCGGGGGGAACAAAGGTCGTCGTATACCATTAAATTTCGGCAATAAATCTGTGAAAAACGAAAATAAAGACAGAATACGAAAAAACAGGAGGAAATCCGAAAGCAAAAAAGTCAAAATTTCGAAGAATTGGAGTAGATTTCTTCTGAAACATAGTGTAGTATATAGGGTGCAATTATAATTTTTAACATTTGTAATTATTTCGTAACAATCGTTATGGAGAATCACGAGAGGAGACAGAATGAAACGCAGATTAGCAGTTTTCTTGGCGCTGACCCTTACGTTTGCGTCCCTTTCTCCTGCAGGAGCGATGGCAGCTGAGGCAGAACAGCAGCAGGAGCAGATCGTTGCGGAAGTCGCAGAGACGGAAGAGACGATTGAAGAAACAGAGCAGGAAGAAACTGCCGAAGAGAACGAGAACGAGGAAACAACACAGGAAGGAACAACTGTCGAGAACGCATCGGAAGTCGAGGCAACGGAAACCGTGCAGGGAGAGGATGCGCTGACAGAAGAACAGACAGAAGAACAGACAGAAGAACAGATAACTGAGCAGGCGGAAGAGGCTGTGACCGCAGCTACATCCGAGGTGGCGGCAGAAGAAGAGCCCGCTCCCGCTCAGGAGGAGACTCCTGCTGAGGGGACCACAGAAGAGGCAGCTCTGATCGAGGAAGAGATCGTTGAAGAGACTGTCAATGAGGCTGTGGGAAAAGTCAGCGATTTCTGGAGAGCTCCGGACGGAAAGCGGTACTACTTCAACGAGAAAGGCGTAAAAGCTCTTGGCCTTGGATGGCTTACCCACACGGATGGCAACA
The DNA here is from genome assembly GCA_902768735.1 of uncultured Lachnospiraceae bacterium. Lineage (GTDB taxonomy): Bacteria > Bacillota > Clostridia > Lachnospirales > Lachnospiraceae > CAG-791. The sequence continues at coordinate 60,420 of CACXMK010000002.1, forward strand.
CCTATTACATCGGTGAGGACGGTGCTGCTTACGAAGGATTCAAGAAGATCGACGGCAAGACCTATTACTTCTGGGACAGCCGCTGCAAGAAGAAGATGCCGCAGGGCACGATGATGACCGGATGGCAGCAGATCAGCGGGAAGAAGTTCTTCTTTGCGGATCACCGTTATACGGCGTTTAACACCGGCGTAATGCTGACGGGCTGGAGAAAGATCCAGGGGAACATGTATTTCTTCGCAAACAACCAGTATCCTTCCGTGTCAGCAGGTACCATGATGACCGATTGGAGAACGATCGGCGGCCGTAAGTATTATTTTGGCTCCGACGGTATCCGCAGGACCGGTTTCCAGGAGATCAACGGCAAGACATACTATTTCGTTGACAGGAAGTATTCCGAATACACCTCCAGCAAAGAGGGTATCATGCTGACTTACAGCAAGAAGATCGGCGGCAAGTATTACTTCTTTACCCAGTACGGCATCATGAAGGCTCACTGCTGGGTAAGGCACAACGGCCTTCTCGGCTATTTCCATAAAGACGGAACTGCTATGGTCGGCTGGAAAGAGCGTGAAGAAAACGAATGGTATTATCTGAAAGAAAACGGTTTCGCTAAGACCGGCTGGCTTAAACTGGGAGACGATTCCATCTTCTACCTCAAGGGCGCGCTCGGCGGCAGAATGCTCAACGAACCCACTGTCATGAGCGACGGCAAACTCTACTTCTTTGACGTGGACGGCTACCGCGCTACGACAAAGGGCTGGAAGAGCAATGGAGACTACTATTACTATACATATGCGAACGGCACCTGCGCGGTAAATAAGGTGATCGAAGGAATTCAGCTGGATGAATTTGGCAGAACCACGATGACCAAAATGGATATGAAGGCACAGGGCTATTCCAGTAATACCAACTATCTGATCCTTGTCGATAAGTCTACTTTCACTGTCTGTGTCTACAAGGGAAAGAAGGGAGCATGGGTAAGGATCAAGGGCGAGTGGCGCTGCACGCACGGCGGAAGCAACACTCCTGAAGGCGAGAAGACGCTCGTCGGAAAGCTGACGAAGAGAAGCGAGACATGGGGCTGGGGCGATTTCCAGTACTCAAGTTGTGCATTCTGCTATGAACTTTCTTCCGGCAACTTCTTCCATACGATTTTGTTTGAAAAGGGATCCAGGGGGAATCCTTATAATCTGACACCTATGGACCCTGATCTTGGCAGGGACTATTCTCACGGCTGCATCAGGCTTCCTGTCAATCAAGCCGAGTGGATTTGGGACAATATCCCGAAGGGAACCAAGGTCGTCGTTTACAGATCCTGATACTGACAGGACGTTAGATACAGGAATCCCATGACGGAATCGGGACCTCCGGCACAAAAAAGTGCCGGAGGTCTTTTTGACGGGTCCATATTGGCGCGCGCGCGAGGATTCGGTATAATGAAGGGAAGCTGAAAAAGCTGACGAATAAGACTAAGGAGACAGACATGAATATCATCGTGACCGGAGGAGCCGGCTTTATCGGTTCCAATTTTATTTTTTATATGCTAAAGGAACATCCGCAAGACAGGATAATCTGTGTGGACAGCCTCACCTACGCCGGAAACCTTTCCACACTGGAAAGCGTGCTGGAAAATTCGCAGTTTCGCTTTGTTAAGCTGGATATTCGTGACAGGAAAGGCGTGAACCGCTTGTTTGAAGAGGAGCATCCTGAGGTCGTTGTCAATTTCGCTGCGGAGTCTCACGTGGACCGCTCAATCGAAAACCCGGGGATCTTCCTGGAGACCAATATCTTGGGGACGGCAGTGCTCATGGACGCCTGCAGGAAGTACGGGATTGAAAGATTCCATCAGGTCTCGACTGACGAGGTGTACGGGGATCTTCCGCTTGACAGACCGGATCTGTTCTTCACCGAGGAGACGCCCATCCACACGAGCAGTCCTTATAGCACGTCGAAAGCGTCCGCGGACCTTCTGGTGCTCGCGTACCACAGAACGTACGGGCTGCCGGTGACCATCAGCCGCTGTTCGAACAATTACGGGCCTTATCAGTTCCCGGAGAAGCTGATCCCGCTGATGATCGCCAACGCGCTCCATGACCAGCCACTTCCCGTTTACGGAGAAGGCATAAACGTCAGGGACTGGCTGTATGTGGAGGATCACTGCAAGGCAATCGATCTGATCCTGCGTAGAGGCCGCGTCGGAGAAGTCTACAATATCGGCGGGCACAACGAGATGAGGAATATCGACATTGTAAAGCTCATCTGTGCGGAACTTGGCAAGCCGGAGAGCCTGATCACCTTTGTGACAGATCGCAAGGGTCACGACCAGCGCTATGCGATCGACCCGGCGAAGATCCACGCGGAACTGGGGTGGCTTCCCGAGACGATGTTTAAAGATGGCATCAAAAAAACTATTAGCTGGTATCTGGACAACCAGGAATGGTGGGAGACGATCCGCTCGGGCGAATACCAGACGTACTACGAGAAGATGTACGGAAATCGGTAAGAGGATAATAAGAAAAAGACCGGCTTTTCAGTGAGCCGGTCTTTTTACATTTACGCAGAAGTCCGTAAGAGGATCACGAAGAGAATAACGATCGCTGCGCCCAGTGCACGGCGGCAGGACACCTTCTCCTTCAGGAGGCGGACACCCATGACAAAGAACCAAACGAAACCGGTCACAGGTATCAGGACGGCAAGGCAGAACCTGTTTACTCCCAGATCAGGGACTCGATCCCATTCTCTGTGAGCGTTTCGACCTGCAGCATTCCGCGGATCTTTTTTGCCCGCTCTTCAAACGTGGCGCGGTCCGGCGCGCTGACGATCAGCGCCAGCCGGGAGGTCTTATCTGTATGCCCTTCGCGGTTTACCTTTCCGACCTGAAGCTTGTCCAGCTGGTTGCGGTGGACATAGGGCAGTGCCTGCACCTCTTGTACGCCCTGTACGCTTACTACTTTTCCGGTGGGAATATAGAACGCCAGATAACCGCAGACGCACTGCTGCGGCTTGATCTCAGGGAGCCCCTTCTGCTCGCCCGTCGCGATATCCAGAAGGAACTTTTCCGTGTCCAGCCCGCAGGAAAGGTGGATCAGGTCGGAGGAGATGAACACACCGCCGCCTCTTGCCGCTGTCTCGAGCAGGTAGATCTCGTCGCCGTCCATGACGAATTCGCTGTGCGTGATGCCCTGCCGAAGCCCGAAGCCTGTTACGATCCGGGTATTGAGATCCAGGACCCTTTGGGTGAGCGCGTCGTCGGCGACGGTGGGGAAGATGCGGCTCCTCGCTGCGAACGCGTCGGGCAGGTCAAAATAGAGCGTGTCCCCGATACAGGCGTTGCGGAATTCATAGTCCACCGCCAGGCCTTCCACAAGGAATTCCCGCCCGGTGGCATAGCGCTCGATGAGGACGCGGTGATCAGACGACCAGCGCGCGGCTTCATCATATTTTGCCTCGAGATCCGCCGCGTTTCGGCAGATCTGTACGCCGCGGCTTCCCTGCGTGTCCAAGGGCTTGATGATAATGTCACCACCGATCCCGCCGTAATACGCCAGCGCTTCTTCGAGGGAAGAGACGGTGCGGTGGGGAAGGAGCGGGATTCCAAGCTGTGCCATGCGCTCTCTCATAAGCTCCTTGTCCGTAAAGAGACAGCCGGTCTCATAACTGATCCCGGGCAGCCTCATCTGTTCGGCGACATATGCGACGGAGCGGACAGCGATGTCCGTTTGATCAGTTGTGACGCCGCAGACCATGTTCTTCCTCGCGTAGGCGAGGATCGTCTCTTTATCCCTGACGTCGACAAGAAGAGAGCCCTTGATATAGGGCTCAAACCGTTCAGAGATGGCCGGCGCCGCAAGCAATACGTTATAAGAGAGGGAAGCTCTCTGTACAAGCGGGAGCTGAAAATCGCCCGCTCCGATGATAAGAATATTTTTCATACATAATCCTCTTAAGAGAAGACGCTTACAGATCTTCTCTTTTTTGATCGTCCCGTCCGTAGATCTCCCTGATGACATACTGCGGAGAGTTGTTGAGCGAAATATAGATCCTCCCGATATACTCGCCGATCAGTCCCAGCATGAACATGATCATACCTCCGATGAAACAGAGCATGGACATTAGGGAGCTGTAGCCTAGGGCTACATGGGGATTAATGAGCTTGTGTATGACCGTGTAAAGTACGAGGATCATGCCCAAAAAAGCGAACAGGATCCCGCAGGCTGTGGCAAACCGGAGCGGCTTAACGGAAAACGCAGTAAAGCTGTTCATCCACAGAGCGAAGGATTTCCGGAAACTGTAATGTCCGACGCCGATGGTGCGTTCGCGCTCTTCCATCTCCACGTTTACGACATTCTTCGTCGAGCGGAGCATTAGTCCGGACAGATACGGATAGGGGTTCTGGTACTTGATCACCTCGTCCTTGACGAAGCGCTTCATGACCGAGAAATTGGAGAACTTCAGCTCCTTGTCTTTGCCCAGAAGCCAGGTCGCCACGGCATCGTTGACGGCGGAACCGAAATTCTTGAAGCGCGATTGCGTCTTGTGCGGATATTTGGCGATCGATACGTCCGCGTTTCCGTTCAGAAGCGGATCCATCAGGTCCCAGAGCCTGTCGGCGGGACACTGCTGGTCGTCGTCAATAAAGACGACGTAATCCCCGTCTGCATAGTGGCACCCGCAGATCAGTGCGTTGTGTCGCCCGCCGTTTTTGGCGAGGTCGATGGCGATGACATTCGGGTCCTCTTCCGCCTCTTTCCGGATCACTGCCAAAAGACCGTCCGGGGAGCAGTCATTGACAGCAATGATCTGATAAGCAAAATCAGGCCGCTGTGCGACGACCTGACGTATTTCATCGATGACGAGCCCGACGGACCCCTCACTGTGGTAACACGGGATCACAAAGCTGATCAGCTTTTTCCCGTTCTCATGGATAGCGTCAATATTCACAAAAATCTCCTAACCGTTATGAAATCTCGTTTTTGAAAAAAGAGAGAACTGTGTCGATCACCCGCTCCCGGTCTTCCTGTGCCATTCCGTAGTAGAGAGGGAGTCTCGCGAGGCGGTCGCTCTCCCTGGTCGTATAGACGTCTTCCCCGTTGAACCTTCCGAATCGACGGCCCGCGGGAGAGGAATGGAGCGGGACATAGTGGAACACGCTGCTGATCCCTCTGTCTTTAAGGTACTGGATAAAGTCCGTGCGCTGCTTCAGGTCACGGAGCTTGATGTAATACATATGCGCGTTGTGGACACATTCGGCGGGAACAGTGGGCAGCTCTGCCTTTCCTTCTTCCTGAAGGGGACGGAAAGCCTCGTCATAGGCGTTCCATATAGAAAGACGGTCCTCGTTGATGCGGTCTGCCTCCTGCAGCTGCGCCCACAGATACGCGGCATTCATGTCGCTGGGAAGGTAACTGCTTCCGTACTCCACCCAGGTATACTTGTCCACCTGGCCGCGGAAGAAACGCGCGCGGTCTGTCCCTTTCTCCCGGAGGATCTCAGCGGGTTCAATGTCCTCTTTGTGCGTAAGAACGATCGCGCCTCCTTCGCCCATCGAATAATTCTTGGTCTCGTGGAAGGAATAGCAGCCGAAATCGCCGATCGTGCCGAGAGCTTTTCCTTTATAGGAAGCCATGACGCCTTGCGCGGCGTCTTCGATGACCTTGAGGTCATGTTTCCGGGCAATTTCAAGGATCGTATCCATTTCGCAGGCAACACCGGCATAGTGGACCGCCATGATGGCCTTGGTACGGTCGGTGATCGCATCTTCGATCTTCGTCTCGTCGAGGTTCATGGTATCCGGGCGGATATCCGAGAACACGGGCGTTGCCCCTGTAAGAACGATTGACGTCGCGGTACTCGAGAAGGTAAAGCTGGGAAGGATCACTTCATCGCCCTTTTCAAGGCCGCAAAGAAGCGTGGCCATTTCCAAAGCAGTTGTCCCGCTTGTCGTCAGAAGCGCGCGCTCAGCGCCAAAGCGGTTTTCGATCCACGCGTTGCACAGCTTTGTAAACTGGCCGTCTCCGCAGATCTTGTGCGCGTCGATGGCCTGCTGCACGTAGCCCAGTTCCGTTCCGATATATGGGGGAATATTAAAAGGTATTTTATTATAAGCTGTCTCAGTCATGTAAGAAACTCCTTGCGTAAGATTACATTATCGTCATTATACTATCAAAAGCGGGATTTTCCTATATTATATCTTTTTTTTGGCAGGATTTACGGATGTCTTTTAAGAGTGTATTATATAAACCCTGATTTCTTGCTTTCTAAAGGAAGTTAAGATAGAATTAGCATGACATACTAGCCGCTTGGCCCAATCGGACAAAAAAGAGTATCGAGGTGAGCATGAATAAGAGAGAACGAATCATAGACATAAAGGCGCTTTGCAGATGTACGCTGGAGAAATGGCGGATCCTTCTGCTTGTGGGAGTGCTCTGCGCCGCGGCAATGGGAGGCAAGGAAGGTTATAAGCAATACCGCGCGTATCAAAGAGGCCTGGAGGCGGAAGCTGCAGAAGCGGCGGAGGCAGCGAACACGAAGGCGCCGGCTTCCCAAAAGGACCAGGAACTGAATCTGATCAGCAGCAGGATCGAGGAGAAGAACCAGTATTTTACGGAGTCGATCCTCGGAAAGATCGACCCCGCCAATGAGGGGATCGCTACGGCGGATCTGATCATCAGCGCCAGACCTTCGAACGTAGCGAGGCAGGCGGCCGCAGCGGGCGCAGAACCCACTGCCGCAGCAGCGGCGCAGGCAGAAACCGGCGAAGGGATTGCGGAGGAAGCGGAATCCGCACCCGCGCAGACTGCTGCTGCAGACGAGGAAGGCGAATACAACTATATTAGGAGCAGGGAGTTCAACATCCTTACCTTTTATCAGAACGCGGCGCTGTACAGGAGCGATCTCACTGAGGCAGCGGCTTCTCTTGGGACAAAGCCGCAGCTTCTGCGGGAGCTCATAACCGTTACTGACAGCAATAAGTCAGATTCCATGATCACGATCAAGGTCATCTATCCCACAGAGGAAGGGGCCAGGCTGATCCTGGATTCGATCCTTTCACAGGTCGAAGCGCTCCACGCGGAGGCGCAGGAGCTCTATGGCGCACATACTTTTGCGATCACAGACGAAGTCTCGGCGACAATCGTCGATACGGCTATGTATAAATGGGTGAACAACCGCGCGCAGGAGATCGTTGCGCTGATCAACTCCAGAAAGACGCTGGACAAGAACCTCGCTTCCGGGACGACAACGGTGAAGAGCGTCGCAAAGGTCAGCAAGAGGAGCGCCGTGGAGGCTTCCGTCAAGCGCGGACTCGTCGGGCTCGCCGCAGGTCTTTTCGGCTCGCTGGCACTGGTCGCGCTGTATCTGGTCCTTGCGGGCATCGTGCTGTCAGGCCGTGAACTCAACAGGCAGTATTCCCTGCAGAGGATCGCCTGTATCCCCGGGAGGAAGTTCGGAAGCCTGAAAGGACCTGACAAGTGGGTGGCTTCCATCGATTCTTCCTATTACAACCATCCGAACAGGACGATCTGCATCCAGGTGGCTAACGCCAACATGCAGACGATCCTCGGACCGTCTGCCGCGGACGCGCAGATCGCGCTGGTCGGCGATCTGCCGGACGAGTATCTGGAGAAGGCTGCCGCTGAGTTTACGAAGGCGGCGAAATCCGGAAACAGCCGGATCCGTTATTTCGCAATCCCGTGCGGAAGCCAGACGCCGGAGGGAATCGAAGCGATCCGTAACTGTGACGCGGCGGTCCTCATAGCCAAGGCGGGTCGTTCCACTTACAAGGGCGTAGGAGATGTCCTTGACACAGCCGCGCTCCTTGGAAGGGATGTGGCCGGATCGATCGTATTTATGTAAGGCATTGAGACATAGAGGGAAAAATGAAACCTGCGCGAAAGCCCGGCACTGATCAGAGGGCGGGAGCGACAGGCCTGATCAGCCTGGTCCTCACCGTCTTTCTGTTTCAGACGCTGCTGGAAAACTACATATTCGAGACGTCCTATATAGACGAGGCTCTCGCCGTTTTCTTCTTCTGCTTTTTTGTTCTGGAGCTGATTACCGGCTGGGAGATCTCGGCCAAAGAATTCACGATCTGCGCACTGGTCCTGGCCATAACGGCGGCGGGTCTCTATGGCAATTTCGCCTATGGGATCCAGGATCACAGGATCGCGATCCTTTTGGACATCGTGAGCCATTTTAAATTCGCCGTCATGTTTCTTGGCGTGCGGTCTTTTGCCAGATCGCATTCCGTGGACTATACACGGGCGATCCGTTTTCCGGCGCTTATGGCGAAGGTCTACCTGACCGTGCTCTTTGTCTTCGGCATGCTCAACCTGTTCGTCAATCTGGGCATGTACAGCGAGATCCGATACGGAATGCGCACCTACGCATTCGTCTTTGGGACGCCCGGGATCGTAACCAATACGGTCCTGTACATTTTTGCGCTTCTGTTCATGGAATCGGCGGTCTGTCCGGAAAAGAGGAATATAGTGTTTCTTGCGATGGCTGAGGCGCTCATGCTGATGGTCCTCAAATCCCGGTCGCTTATCCTCGCGGCGGCGATCCTGATCCTGTACGAGACGCTGATCCTGGAATCCAAAAAGATCATTGCTGCGAGAGTGGCGGTGATCGGCGCGGTCGGAGGGCTCATCGGCTACCCGCAGTTCCAGAACTATTTTGTCAACGGAGTCACGGCCAATACGGGACAGTCGGCCAGGCAGCTGTTTTGGACGAACGGGGTCGCGCTGTTTAAGGAGTACTTCCCGTTTGGTACAGGGTTCGGTACATTCGGTTCGGGATCAGCGGCCTCCTATTACTCCAACCTGTACTACACCCTGGGATTTGACAAAGTCTCCGGTATGACGCCGGACAACCCGAAATTCCTCAATGACACATTCTGGCCGATGATCTTCGCACAGCTCGGCCTTGTTGGAACGATCCCCTATGCAGTGCTGCTGTTATTGATCCTTTACGAGATCTGCCGGAGAGGGAAGGAGACGGAAAACGGGTACATCATGCTTGCTGTGTATATGTACGCGATCAACGTGCTGTTCTCTTCCATCCAGTCATCGTATCCGGGCAACAACTCGATGGTCATGCTGACCTTTCTCGCGACGCTCATTCCGTTCTGCGCTGACTCCCTTAAGGAGACGGGAAAATCCGCCCCGGAGAACGGAGGTGCCGGATGGTCGTAGAATGCATCGGCCTGCCCGGCAGCGGCAAAACATACCTGTTCCGGGCGGTTGAAGAGGAACTTAAAAAAAACGGGATTTCCTGTGTCAACGGCGGGGAGCTGAGCATGCACAGCCTGTGGTGGAAAGCGGGCAAAAAAGTGCTGCACCGTGTGATCTTCCTGAGCCGGGACGCGCGAAGGCTCAGAGACCGCCTGAAAGAGATCCTGGAGAGAGAAAAACCGCTGCAGAGCAGGTATGGCATCAACATGGACGAGCGGTTTACGCTCGAGAGCGCAGCGATCTTTGCTGCGGTCTACAAAAGGATGGAAAAGTCGGACAAGGTCTATCTCTTCGACGAGGGACTCGTGCACACGATCGTCAAATTCTGCGCCGAGTTTCACCTGCCTGACGAAGTTTTTCTTGCGATGGTGGAAGAATGCGGGCCGCTGCAGGAAAGAGCGAGGATTGTGGTATATAATGAGATCTCCATCGAGGAATGCCTGAGATCCATTCAAAAAAGAGACCGCCATGTATGCAGCTTTGACGAGCTGCCGCAGGACCGGCTGAAGGAGCTTCTTGCGCAGTACGAAAGGCTCAACGCGTGCTACGCGGCAAACGAGCCGGTGGTCACCGTCATGAGAACGGAACCCGGGGAGGAAAAGACCGCGCGCATCTTAACTAAGATCCGTAAAGGGCGTGCTGCTCTGCTGCAGAGAGCGCGGCGGGTGGAGAAAAAGATATGATTAGCAATTTTGCTGATAAATTTAAGAGAGCGGGCGGGATGGACACGCTCGGACAGTACGCGAAGGCACACGTCCTGGGACACGCGGCACTGCAGATCCTTCTCCAGGGAACGTCGCAAAAGTCACTGGAGATCGTAAGGCTGAGCGTGAACAACAAGATCCTGGGGAAGCTGCGCAAAAAGTACAGCCGCTTTATTCAGGAATACCTGAATGAGGAGCAGGGAAAGAAGAGGAAAACCGCAGAACAACCGAAAGATGTCTGGATCCTGTGGCTGAGCGGCATGGAGAACGCGCCGCAGATCGTGCAGCAGTGCTGCGCTTCCGTGCAGGAATGCTTTACGGACAGACCTGTCCATGTCCTGACAGAAAAAAACTACAGGGATTTTGTCTCTTTCCCGGCATATATCCAGGAGAAGATCGACAACGGTACGATCTCGGCAACGCATTTTTCAGACCTCCTGCGCCTTGAGCTTCTCATCCGCTATGGCGGGACATGGCTGGACGCGACGGTTTTCTGCTCCACGCGTGAGATTCCCGCGTATATGACCGACAGCGATCTGTTCCTGTTCCAGGACCTCAAACCCGGCAGGGACGGGCACTGCCAGCGGATCTCCAGCTGGATGATCACCGCCTGTCCGGCGCATCCGATTCTGCGTCTTACGCGCGCGCTTCTCTATGAGTATTGGAAAAAGAATTCCGGGATGATGGACTATTTCCTGTTTCACGACTTCTTTGAGCTCGCCATCGAGGCATACCCCAAAGAATGGGACAAGGTGGTCCCCTGCAGCAACGCGGCGCCGCACATTCTTTTGCTGCGCCTGTTTGAGCCATATGACGATACGATCTGGAAGGCGGTCAGGGAGATGACACCTTTCCACAAGCTCAGCTATAAATTTGACGAGGCCAAAACACAGATTCCCGGAACCTATTACCAGAAGGTGTTTGGCAGTGAGAAGGAACAATAGATATGGTATGTTTTGTCATCCTGCACTACATGGCGGTCGACGAGACTGTGGTGTGCGTGGAATCCATTTTACATAACGTGGAAGGGGAGAAACGGCTCATCCTTGTGGACAACGCCTCTCCCAACGGCTCCGTGAAGGAACTGGAGGAGAAGTACGGGGAAAATCCGCTGGTGGATGTGCTGGAAACCGGAGAGAACCTGGGCTTTGCAAGGGGAAACAACTTCGGATACCGCTACGCGGTGGAGAAGTACGCGCCGTCTTTCGTGGTCGTCATGAACAACGACATGGAGATCCGGCAGAAGGACTTCATCAAACAGCTGGAGAAGAGCTATGAGGAGCACCGGTTTGCCATTCTGGGACCGGACATCTACTCGACGAAAAAGAAATACCATCAGAACCCGCAGACAAGAAAGATCCTGACAAGAAAGGAACTGGCGGGGAGCGTACGTGTTCTGACAGTCAAAAACGCACTCCGCTTTATGATCCCGGTCAAATGGTTTCTGGCAGAAAAGCTTCACAGGCGGCCTGCGCCCGATCACAGGGAAGAGCGCTATGTGGATCATATCGTGGAGGATCCGCTCCTCCACGGATCGTGTTATGTCTTTTCAGACGACTTTATCAGGCGGCATCCGGAAGGGTGCTTTTATGACAAGACCTTCATGTACATGGAGGCGGAGATCCTTTATTATCAGGCCCGAAGAGACGGGGAAAAAATGATCTACGATCCGCGGCTTAAGGTGGACCACCACGAAGACGTCGCGACAGATGCGACCTTCAAAAAGCAGTCGCAGAAGTCCGTTTTTACGGTAAAGTGCATGCTGCAGTCCGCCAAAGCCTTTCTGGATCTGATGGATCGTGACGGGAGTGTATGAGTCAGAAACAACAGAGCGTTAAGAAAAACTACATATACAATCTGGTCTACCAGATGCTCGCGGTCATCGTTCCGCTGATGATCCAGCCCTATATCGCGAGGGTCCTGGGCGCGGGAGAAGTCGGCGCGTTCAGCTATACAACGGCAATAACGGGGTATTTTGCCCTCGTGGGGAACCTGGGGATCGCGACGTACGGACAGCTGCGGATCGCGGCGTTTAGAAATGACAGGAGAAAAGTCTCCCTCATTTTCTGGGAACTTGCTGTGCTGCGGATCATCCTTATGGGGGCGGCATCCGTCCTCTTCCTTCTTTTCATCCGCTTTCTTGCCAGGCCGGAATTCAAGACCCTCTATCTGGTCCTGCTTGTCCAGATCATGGCGAGCGCCATTGATATCGCCTGGCTCCTGCAGGGCTTTGAGGAATTCAAAAAGATCGTTCTAAGGAACACGATCATCAAAGTGATGAGTGTTGTCCTGATCTTTACGTTCGTCAAATCGCAGAGCGACCTCTATATCTACGCTCTCATCATGAACGGATCCACTCTTTTGGGGAACGCGTCGATCTGGTACTTCACGCCTTCCTTTGTGGAGCGCGTCCCCTTTAAGGAGCTGAACATGAGGCGCCACCTGCGCGCGTGTGTCATCTACTTTATCCCGACGATCGCGACGACGATCTACCTCTCCCTCGACAAACAGATGATCAAGTGGTTCACGGAAGGGTCGGTGGAGAACGGTTACTACGAATTCGCGCAGAAGATTGAGCAGATGGCGGTGACAGTGGTCACTTCGCTCAGTATCGTGACGATGCCGCGTATGGCGAATCTCTTTAACCAGCATGCGATTGAAAAGCTCAAAAACCGGCTGGAACAGACGATCCGGTTCATCCTGCTCGTCTCGATCCCGATGTGCCTCGGACTGATGTCTGTAACGGATTACCTTGTGCCCCTGTATCTTGGGGCCGGCTACGAGAGGAGCGCGGTGCTCCTTAAGATCTTCAGCCTTCTCATCGTTGTCGTGGGACTGAACAACGCCGTGGGCAAGCAGGTGCTGATGCCGGTCGGCAGGCAGAAGGACTACAATATGAGCGTGATCCTGGGAGCGATCGTGAACTTTACCTTGAACCTTCTGCTGATCCCGCGCTTTTATTCCGTGGGAGCGGTCATCGCTTCTGTGGCGGCGGAGACGTCGATCCTTCTGGCCTTTATCTTCTACTCCAGGGATTACATCCGGCTTTCCTGGATCCTGAAGGCGTCTGTCAAATATCTGGCGGGCGGCCTTTCCATGGCTGTGGTCATCCGGCTCAGTTACCTGTGGCTGGGACTTTCGTGGAAGAACCTCGCGATCCAGGTCGTCGGCGGCGGGGCTGTCTATGTGATCGTTGTCCTGCTCCTTCGCGACCGCTTCGCGCTCGAAGTGCTGGCGATCCTTCTGCGGCATATGCCTTTCAGAAAGCGCGTCGGAAAGGGAGGATGATATGAGCGATGTAAAGAACACGAAAGCGCCGGAAGGGGCGCTTTCTATGTGTGACACTGTGCGTGAGACAAACAGAGAAGCGCTTACGATGCCGGAGACGCAGCAGATCGCGCTGGAGATCCTGCACACGGTGGCGGAGATCTGCGAACAGCTGAATTTGCGGTATTACCTCGTGTACGGGACGCTGATCGGCGCGGTCCGCCACCGGGGGTTCATTCCCTGGGATGACGACGTGGACATCATGATGCCGCGTCCCGACCATGACAGGCTGATGGAGTACCTGGACAGGCATATCGGGGAATACGGGCACCTGCGCGTCTTCAACAGAAAGACCTGCCCGGAATACCCGTATATGATCACAAGGATCAGTGACGACCGCTATGAGATCGTCATGGAAAATGAGAAACCGTTTGGGATGGGCGTCTTTATTGATATCTATCCCTACGACGGCCTGGGAAATACCAAAAAAGAGGCGGTTCGCTTCGGAATGAAGGGAGACCGGCTTTCATCCCTGTGCTTCCAGGCCACGAGGGACCATTTCGCGATCGAGACGACGAGATCCGCCTGGCGGAAGGCAGTTAAATATCCTGTTTATCTGTTCTGCAAGCTTTGCGGAAAGGAGCGCTTCCAAGACGCGCTGGACAAACTGGCAGGCGTAAAGCCGTACGATTCCAGCCGGTTTGTGGGCTGCGTGATCTGGCTCTCCTGGGGCGTGAAAGACATGTATCTGCGGAAATGGTTTGACGATTACATTTACCAGCCGTTTGACAAGTACCGGTTCAGGATCCCCGCGGACTATGACAAGATCCTGCGCCATACTTACGGTGACTACATGCAGCTGCCCCCGGTGGAAGAGCGCACCGGCCATCACTATTATAAGGCATACCGCAAATGAGCTGGCATCTTTGAAGACTGGCTGTGCTTCAGTCGGTCGTAAACAGGAACAGGGCATAGAAGAAGACCTGCTGTATGTCCTTCGGAGAGCATTAGAGAATCGTGAGCCTCCGAAGGGCATATAGCAGGTCTTTCACTATGCCTGTATTATTTAGCGATAGACTTGAAATAGGCGTCGATGCCGTCTGCAATTCCCTGTACCATCTTGGCCTGGTATTCGGGGCTCTGCATAAGCACGTCCTCTTCCGGATTGGTCATATATCCCATTTCGATCAGCGCGGTGGGTACATTGCTCCAGTTATTGCCGGTCATCGTGTTGGTCTCCCACACGTGTTCCCTGCGGCATCCGACCACCTTGAAGTACGTATTCAGGATCCTGGCAGCGAGAAGATAGGACTTCTCATAGGTCTCCGGGCAGTACGGGTTGTCCTTCCTGATGCAGATCGTCATGGCGCCGGTCCGGGCGGGATCGGAGTAAGCGTTGGCGTGGATGCGGACAAAGGCATCCGCTTTGTTGTCGTTCGCGACTGCTGCCCGTTCAATACAGGAGTAAGTCCCGGAGTTCGTGGTCCTTGTGAGGAGGACCTTGTAACCTCTGGATTCCAGTTCGCTCCTAAGTCCCGTGGCGATCGTCAGGTTGAGCTCGTATTCGTAGACGCCGGTCTCGACGCCCCTTGTGCCGAGGGAATCCGCCGCTTTCTTTTCAGAGGAGCCGGGGCCGAGAGGGACCATGCCCTCCGCGACGTCCGGGGAGTGACCCGGATCGAGCACGACCAGGGGAGTAAAGCGGACGCCGTTTTTGCCATAATATTCACGGACGCCGGCGCGGGTGATCCAGCCGGTCTGCATCTCGCCTTTGCCGTTAAAATAGTAATACTTTCCTGAGATCTTCCTGAGGCCGGTCATCATGACGCCCCGCAGGCTGAAGCTGCAGCGGTAATCGGAAAAATAGTACTTCTTGCCGCCGATCGTCTTAAAGCCGGTGCGGCGAACGCCGTCCGTCCCCAGATAGTACCTCCTGCCGCCGATCGACCGCCAGCCGTTCAGCATCTGTCCTTCCGTCTTGCCGGCGGGGTACTGGCTGTCGGTGAAGTAGTAGAACTTTCCGTTAATATTCTTCCATCCGGTGGCCATCCGCCCTTTCTGGGCGGCGGTATAGCCGCTGCAGCGGGAGTCCATGAAATAGAACTTCTTGCCGCCGATGCTCTTAAAGCCGGTGATCGGTTTCCCGTCCGCGCCGTAATAATACCAGTAGCCTCCCGATTGCTGCCAGCCGGTCGCTGCCTTTGTGTCAGAGGCGGCGGAAGCAGCTCCCGCGGCGGAAGCGCTTGCTCCCGGCGCCGCGGTGAAAAGAAGACTCAGGAATACGGCAAAAGCTGCCGCGCGGAACAAAAAAACAATAGATTTGAAAGATTTCTGCATAGGATCATCCATTCTGGAGAGCCCCGGAGGGCGGTAAGCGGGTTCCGTCAGACATACAAAGGCTGTAGCCGGATATAATCCAGTATATTTTACAACAGATCGCTATTTTGCGCACATGGTAAATTTAGTATGATATACTGTCTTAACGGCAGGGCCGGAAACCGATCCGCTTTCGGGCTGCCATGCGGTTACACGGATAGATAAAAACAGCAGGAGCAAAAGCAATGAAGATACTTGTGACAGGCGCCGGCGGGCAGCTGGGTTGTGACGTCATGAAGGAGACCGCCCGCAGAGGGTACGAGGGGATCGGCACGGATCTGGCAGAAGTTCCGAAAGGGAGTGACGCCGGTGTGGCCGGAATGACGTACCTTACAATGGATATCACGGACCGGGATGAAGTGCACGCTGTGATCGCTGCGATCCGGCCGGATATAGTGATCCACTGCGCGGCATGGACGGCGGTGGACGCGGCGGAAGAGCCTGAAAACAGGGAGAAAGTGGAGGCGGTCAACGCACTGGGCACAAGATATGTCGCGGAGGCGGTAAAGGAGACCGGCGCAGCGATGATCTATATGAGCACGGATTATGTGTTTGACGGGCAGGGGACAGAGCCCTGGAAACCCGACTCCAAGGCTTACGCGCCCCTCAACGTCTATGGAAGAACGAAGCTCGAAGGAGAACTGGCGGTCAGTGAACTCCTCGACAGGTTCTTTATCGTCAGGATCGCATGGGTCTTCGGCGAGCACGGGAATAACTTCGTGAAGACGATGCTGCGCCTCTCGCAGACGCACAGCACGATCCGGGTCGTCTGCGACCAGATCGGAACGCCGACATATACGCCGGACCTTGCGAAACTCCTCCTTGACATGGCAGGGACAGACAGGTACGGTTATTATCACGCGACGAACGAAGGGGGCTACATATCCTGGTACGAGTTCGCGGCGGAGATCTTTAAGAAAGCGGGATCTGACACACAGGCCATCCCTGTGAAGACATCCGAATACGGATTATCAAAGGCAAGGAGGCCGTTCAACAGCAGGCTCGACAAGGAGAAGCTGGGGGAGAACGGTTTTACGAGACTGCCGGACTGGAGAGATGCGCTGGAGCGCTATCTGAGGGTTATTGGAGCGCTTTGAAGGCGCGGCACAGGGTTTTAGAGTACCGAAAGATACGGAAACGTGATATAATAAAGTGTTAAGTATTTACTGCGTTGGAATGCGTTCTTAAGATACAGGTATCAGGATATGGATTTTGGGATATGCATTCTGATGGTTTTGGAGGGCATTGCAGAATATGGCAGGCACAGGAAAGGCCATTGAGATAGAGGGACATAACGTGCAGCTACTGCCGGCAGCAAACGAGGAGCTCCTTACGGGGAAGCCCCGGCGACAGCATGTCTTTGTGATCGGGAGCAAGGGGATCCCCGCCAGATACGGCGGATTTGAGACCTTTGTGGAGAACCTTACGGGATACAGGTCCGCGGAGGAGATACAATATCACGTCGCGAGGATGGCGGAGGACGACCTGCGCTTCGAATACAACGGCGCGGTCTGTTTTGACATCAAAGTGCCGTATATCGGACCGGCAAGAGCGGTTGTATGCGACCTGATCGCTCTTGAGAGGAGCATCCGCTACTGCCAGACCCACCCGGAAGTCAAAAAACCGGTCTTCTACGTGCTTGCCTGCAGGATCGGGCCGTTCATTGCAAAATACAGAAAAGAGATCCACGCACTCGGCGGCGTGCTCTATGTCAATCCCGACGGGCACGAATGGAAGAGGGCAAAGTGGAGTCCCGCGGTCCGCAGATACTGGAAGTATTCCGAGGGTCTGATGGTAAAAAGCGCAGATCTTCTGATCTGCGACAGCAAGAATATCGAGAGATACATTCAGAGGACATACCGGAAATACGCACCGAAGACAAAATACATCGCCTATGGGTCAAGGATCAGCATGCCTTCCGGGGAAGCAGCAGAAGCAGCGCTCGCCGAATGGCTCGCGGAGCATGACCTGGCCCCCAAAGAGTATTATCTCGTAGTGGGAAGATTCGTGCCGGAGAACAATTTCGAGATCATGATCCGGGAGTTCATGCGCTCTGATTCGAAGAAGAACTTCGCGATCATCACGACGACGGACGGGCGGTTCTATAAAAAGCTTTTGGAACGGCTCGATTTTGAAAAGGACCCGAGGATCCGCTTTGTCGGAACGGTTTACGACCAGGAACTTCTGGCGATGATCCGCAAAAATGCTTACGCTTATTTCCATGGCCACGAGGTCGGGGGAACGAATCCGAGCCTTTTGGAGGCGCTTGGCGCGACGGATCTCAATCTCCTTCTGGACGTGGGCTTTAACAGGGAAGTCGCGGAGGATGCGGCGCTCTACTGGACGAAGCAGGACGGGAATCTGGCGGAGATGATCCACAGGGCGGATGGAATGACGGAGGAGGAGATCTCCGCATTCGGTGCAAAAGCTAAAGACAGGATCAGGAGATCCTTCAATTGGGAGAATGTCACAGCCAGTTATGAAGCGCTGTTTTTAAAGAGCTTTTTGTAAGGCGGAAGGACTGACCGGCAACAGGTCAGGTATTACGAAAGAGGCCGGATCAAGAGGTCTGATTATGAGGTCTGATATGGAGAGTATTCGGGAAGAAGTTGTTGACATCAGAAGCTGTATTGCCTATCTGATGGTTAAATGGAAGATCCTGTTTCTGGCGCTCATTTTGGGAGCGCTGGCAGGCGGCGCGCTGGGGGTTTATAAGCAGAAATCCGCTGCTGTGCCTACGCAGGTCAGTTACGAAGAGAAGCTGGAAACGCTCAGGGGCGCTCTTCAGGAGACGAACGCGCTGTATGTGGAGCAGGTCTATACCCAGTACAACAATTACGGCAAACAGCTCGGGAACTGGAACCGGTATCTGAAAGACTCCGCGCTTCAGAGCATGTCGCCGGACAATTACATCAAGAGAGACCTTCAGTACATCGTGGAATCGGACAACAGCGACGTGATCAGCTCTTTCTCCGTATCGCTCCTTGGAACGTCGGACTATGAGCGCATCGCGGACGTCTGCGGGGACGATGTCACGGCTTCCAATGCGGTGGAACTGATCAGCGTTTCCAATGTTACGCAGGCGGACAGCGCTACAGCTGCGGCGGCAGTTCAGGTTGGAGAGATCGTATCGCCGGATATACCTGTGGGCGTGGCTTCCAACTCCTATCGGAGCATTATGGACGTCATGTTCGTCGCGCCCGATGAAGAGACAGCGGACGCCATGGAGGAGATCTTAAGGGAGATCCTCGAGGAGAGGCAGCGTGAATTAAAGGAAAGCGGTGTCGATGTTGAGATCGAGAACCTCAACAAGACGACGGTCGCCAATGACTATACGTGGCTGCTCGCTGCGCAGCAGGCAGCGATCGCGCCGATGCAGGCGCTGCAGACGACGCGCAGCAATTTCGTAAAGAACAGCGTCGATGTCCTCGGCGACAAGGAAAAGGCGTATTTTGAAGCCCTCTGCCAGGGTGAAGCACAGACAGAAGCGGCGAAGACGACCGTCTCTGTCAAAAAAGTCAACAAAAAGAAGCTGGTCGCGGCGGGCGGCCTGGGGCTGTTTGTGCTGGCGTTCGGTGTGATCCTTCTTATGTTCATCTATTCTGACAGGATCCGGGCAGAGGAGCAGCTCAAGCGGAGCTATGGACTGCCTGTTCTCCTGCGGTGGCGGATCGGAAAGGGCCGTCTGGGGATCGATCCGCTCAGGAAATGGGCGCTCGGGGTCCTGACAGGAGCAGACGCGGCGGAAGAGGCAGAGAACGGCGCAGGAAAGCTGGCAACAGAACTGGCACACCGGATCCCCGGGGGACCTGACAAAGCGGTCTATCTTGCCTGTGATACAGATAAAAGGGAAGTGCGGACGGCAGCAGGGGCACTGGCAGAGAGCCTTAAGGAAAAAGGAATCAACGCACAGGCCGGAAGACCGGCTGCGGGCGACGAAGCATATGAAGCGCTTCTTGCGTCGGATGCGGTGGTAGTTGTGGAGACAATGAATGTATCGGGCGCGCTCGCGCTCAAAGACCTTTTGGGGGTCTGTGAAAGAAATTCTCTTCCTGTTCTGGGCTGCGTGACGTTGACAGATGTGTCAAAATATTGATATACTGTTGCAAATGTTAAGTTTTTGTTACATGCCAAAGAAATTTCGGAAGGGTTTTGCTATTTATGAAAAGGAAGCAGCGATTGAAACTGTTGACCTTTGTTCTCATAGGCATTTTGATGACAGGCTCCTTCGGAGCCGCGGCGTCTGCGGCAGAAACAGACGCTCCGGTTTCCGGTGAGTCTGTTGTTGCGTCTGAACAAAGCGGAAACGACATGTCAAGCGGGGAAAAAGAGCAGGAACAGGTGTCCTGTACAGACAACGGGACGGAAGAGACACAGGACGAAAACGCGGAAACGGCGGGAGAATCTCAAAAGCAGGAGACCCCGGATGATCCGGCAGGAGAATCCGGTCCGGGAGCAGTTCCCGGCGATCCGCAGGGGGAGAATGCACAGGGCGATGCCGGGGAAGGCGCGACGGGAGAGACACTTCAGGGAGAAACTGCGGAAAACGCGGCGAAGGAGAATCCGCAGGCTGAAGCCCAGGCGGATGCGGAAGGGGAGATCTCACAGGAAGCAGGAACGGAAAATCCGGAGGGGGAGCCCGTACCGGAAGAGGGAGCGCTGACGGAAGGCCAGGAAACGGTTTTGACGGAAGATCCGGAAAGCGCAGGGCAGGAGACTGCTCTGACGGCAGATGCCGGCACTGTGGCTGCGGCCGGAGAGCAGCCGCCCGTGAAAGAAGTGCTGGGAACACCGCAGAATGTTGACTGGTCGAACACGACCGTACTCTCGTGGGACGCCGTCGAAAACACCAATCTCTATAAGATCACGGTATGGCTCAAGAAGGACTCGGCCAAATATTCAAAGACCGTAGATGTGACCGGCAGGACAAGCTATGACCTGGAGGAGGAGATCGTCTCCCTGATCAAAACGAACAGGAAAGCACTGACGGGCGCCGCTTATATTGTATGGGCGACAGTGCAGGCAAGGACACCGGACGCTGTGCTCTTTGCGAACAGCAAAGCCGGAAAATCCCCTTCTTTCCGCTACCTGCGCACCACCTATCTGGAGGCGCTTGACAGGAACGGATGGTTTCTCAGGAACGGCGCATGGTACTATTATGAAGACGGCGTGATGCAGAAGGGATGGATCTCCTTTAACGGTAATCGTTATTATCTCAACAAGGACGGCGTCATGGTCAATAACTGCTGGATGGGCGGAAAATACCTTAAATCCGACGGGTCCATGGCTAAAAACGAGTGGGTCGACAACTACTCCTGCTACGTCGGTCAGGACGGAAAAGTCATCGGCGATATCGTTTTCAGCACGACGAACTGGATCCAGACGAGCGCGGGATGGAGATATAAGGACGCAAACGGAAAATACATAAAGAACACATGGTATCCGATCAACCACAGGATGTACTATTTTGACGCCGCAGGGCACCTGGCCACAGGCTGGCTGACCATCGACGGGAAGTCCTACTACCTCAACAACGCGGGAACGATCGAAACCGGAAAGGGCGCCCGGCAGAGCGGCTGGAAAAAGATCGGCAGCAACTACTACTGGTTCGATAAAAACGGCGTCATGGCGAAGTCACAGTGGGTGGACAGAGGACAGTATTACGTCAATGCGGCCGGCCGCCGGCAGAGCTGGCTCTGTTACGCGAATTTGCGGAACGTCAACACCAGCAACCGTCTCGGGTACGATATCTACAGTTCGACATCTCCGCCGGAACAGAGCATCGCGTCCTATGATCTCGCGTACAAGAACGGAAACCGTATTCTGGTCATCGATCTGCGGTTTACGAAGGACAACGTTCCGGTCTGCTTTCACGATGACGCGGTCAAATACGCGCGCTGGAAAAACGGAAACACCCCCGGAGAAAAGCCGTCTGTATCTAAGCTGACATACGAGGAGCTCTGTCAGTACGATTTCGGAATCTACCGCGGGGCGATGTACAAGGGAACCGCACCGCTCACGCTGGAAGAAATGGCGAAGTGGATCAAGAAGCATACGGACGCGGAAGTTTATATTGAAGTCAAAGCGGATCAAATGAATATGACGCAGATCAGAAACACAACAAAGGTTCTGTCTGCATACAATATCACCGGCCGGAGTTCAGTGATATTTGCGGTCGAAGGCGCAACGGACCTTCGCGTTCAAAGGATGCATAAGCAGTCGCCCTCGCTCAGGATCGGGATCACGAGCAGCTTTGTCGGAAATGCCGCTTACGAACTGGCCACGAAAACCAAGGGAACCGGAAATGAAGTGTTTTTCTGGTGCTGGAACAATACGCCGCTGACAGACGGGATTGTTAATAAGCTTAAGCAGCTGAATGTGCAGTTCGAGTGCGGTACGTTTGCGAATCTTAAGACGTTTGACGACATCATCGGATATTACCTGAAAGGTTCGGCATATGCGTACAACTCCGGTGTGGAGACGCCGGGAGGCGTCTTTTCGACGATGTTGAAAACAGCGACTTTCCACGACAAAGCGCAGTGGGTAAATACAGCTAAGGGATGGATGTACCGGAAGGTCGACCAGACCTTTGTGAAGAACAAATGGCTGGTGCTCGGCGCGAAGAAGTACCATTTCTCGTCGGGCGGGATCATGCAGACGGGCTGGCTGAATCTTGGCGGCACACTGTACTACCTGGACAGCGATGGGTCGATGGTCACCGGATGGAAGGTCATTGCCTCAGCCAGGTATTACTTTAACGCGGACGGCGTAATGCTCAAGGGCCGGCAGGTATTAAACGGACACACGTATCTTTTCGACAACACGGGCAAATTCATCAGGAAGATCAGTTAAGTTACAGGGAGTCTCATCATACACGCCATAGAGAAGCCCGGCCATATACCCCAAGGAGAACCTTTCGCTTTGAAGAAGCGCGGGGCTCCGAAGGAGTGTATGGCCGGGCTTATAGTATAGCCCGATATCTGTTGTCCGCTCTGTGACTCAGCGGATCTTCTGTGCGTGATCTGCGTTGGTATCCGAAATAATATAGTGTGGCCGGTTTTTTACCTCCATGTATGTTTTGGCCAGGTACTGCCCGATGATACCGAGACAGAACAGCTGCAGGCCGCCGATGAAGACGATCACGCAGATCGTGGAAGCCCAGCCGGCGACGGGGTCTCCGAACAGAAGCTTTCTGATAACAATGAAGAGAAGGAACAGGAACGAGAGACCTGTCATGGTGATCCCAAACCAGGATGCGATGCTCAGAGGCGCCTGCGAGAAGCTGATGATGCCGTCGATAGCGTAATTGAACAGCTTCCAGAAGCTCCACTTCGTCTCCCCGGCAATGCGCTCTACGTTCTCAAAAGGCAGCCAGTATGTCCGAAAGCCCACCCATCCGAAGATGCCTTTTGAAAAGCGGTTGTACTCGCTCATAGAGAGGATGGCGTCCTTCATGTCTTTGGACATCAGGCGGAAATCCCTTGCGCCGTCCACGATGTCGGCGTCGGAGATCCGGTTGATCAGGGAATAAAACTTTCTGGCGAACCAGCTCCGGACCGGAGGCTCTCCCGTCCTGTCGGCGCGCCTTGTCGCGACACTGTCGTACTCTCCGGACTGCAGGATCTTTACCATTTTCGGGAGGAGAGAGGGGGGATCCTGAAGGTCCGCGTCCATGACGGCAATATAGTCTCCCCGGGCATTACAGAATCCTGCGTACATTGCCGATTCCTTGCCGAAGTTTCTGGAGAAGGAAAAATACAGAACGCGTGGATCCGCGTCCGCCAGTTCTTTCATGACCGCAAACGTATCATCCTTAGAGCCGTCATTGATCAGAAGAAGCTCGTAGTCACAGTCCATCGAAGAGAGGACCTTCGTCGTCTCGCGGTAAAAAAGGGGGAGCGCTTCCTGTTCGTTATAGCAGGGAACGATGAGTGATAACAGCATGGATCCATTCCTTTCGTATCCAATTCTTTTCGGACCTGAAACCTTTCGCAGCCAGACCCTTTCTTCTGTCCATAGTACCATTTTTCTGGGAAAAGAGATAGAATGGTAATGGTGTATTTTGTCAGATTACCCCAATGAAACAAGGCCAAAACAATACTCACGGAACGGAGCGTGCCATGAGCGGAACAGACGAGACAAACAATAACAGTAATACCTACAGAGAGATTGAAAACGAAGCGCAGCCGAACTGCGTTGTGGGAATCGGCGCATCTGCGGGCGGTCTGGAAGCGCTGCAGCAATTCCTGACATTTTTGCCCGGGGATACCGGGATGGCGTTTGTCATCATCCAGCATCTATCTCCGGACCATAAGAGCCTTCTGGCGGATATTCTCGGGAAGGATACGGTTATGCCGGTAGTGGAAGCGCAGGACGGCATGCGCGTGAAGCGCAACCATATCTACATGATCCCGCCCAAATACAATCTGGAGATCGTCTCGGACGTTCTGCGCCTGAAAAAGTATAATCCCAGGAGCATCAACCATCCGATCGACATCTTTTTCCGCTCTCTTGCGGCAGCTTATGAAAACAGGGCAGTCGCTGTCATTTTATCGGGCACGGGCTCGGACGGCACGAGCGGGATCCGTTCGGTCAAGGACAAGAACGGCGTGATCATCGTGCAATCGCCCGAGAGCGCCAAGTTCGACGGGATGCCGCGAAACGCCATTGCCACGGGATTCGTCGACATGGTCCTCAATCCCGACAGCATCGCACGCGAAATGCGCCATATCGCGGCGTCCATGGTGGATGCCGGCAACAAACTGCAGCTCAGCGACGGTGACCTCATGGCGCAGGTCTTCTCGATCCTGCGGGACGTCACCAATGTCAATTACACATATTATAAGCAGACGACGATCCTGCGCCGCATTGAGAGGCGCATCGTTGTCACGCACAACCGGAATCTCCAGGAGTATGTCAAGTATCTGTCCAACAATCAGGACGAAGCGAGGCTCCTTGCCAAGGAAGTGCTGATCGGCGTGACGAGCTTCTTCAGGGATCCGGACTATTTTGACGTGCTCAAGGACCGGGTAATCTATGACCTTGTCAAAAACGCGTCGCCCGTAGATCAGATCCGCGTCTGGGTGGCGGGGTGTTCAACAGGTGAAGAAGCCTACTCCATCGCGATCCTGTTCGCAGAAGTCATCGAGGATATCGGCGTGCGCAGAGACGTCAAGATCTTCGCAACGGACCTCGACGCGGATTCTATCGCCGTGGCCGCCAGAGGGATCTATGCCGACAACATCATAGAGGACGTGTCGGCGGGGCGGCTGAGCAAATTCTTCAGCCGCAAAGGAAACCACTATATTGTCGGACACGAGATCCGCAAGATGATCGTCTTTGCGCAGCACAATGTATTTCAGGATCCGCCGTTCGGAAAACTTGACCTCATCAGCTGCCGGAATCTCCTGATCTATTTCCAGAATATCCTGCAGCGCAATCTGTTCGCTATTTTCCACATGGCGCTCAAGGACCGGGGATATCTGTTCCTTGGAAGGAGCGAGTCGGTGATCGATTATGACGACGTCTTCCGCGTCGCCTGTTCGAATGAAAGGATCTTTATACACAACGCATCCGGCAAGGCGCCGTCACACGAGCATATCACCTACTCCATGCAGGGCGTGGAGAGCAGTATGGGGACAGCCGGGGCCATGCACCATCTCTCCGAGCCGGACCTGTCCGTCACGTCGAACGAGATCGACACTCGCATTTTAGAGATGCTGCTTCCGGCGAGCGTTCTCGTGGACGAGAAGAACAAGCTGGCGCATTCTTACGGCGACTGCAGGGAATTTATCACGCTGCCGGTAGGCGCTGTTACGCTGGATATCTTCAGCCTTGTGCGGCCTGAACTCAAGATCGCTGTATCAAAGGCTCTCAAGGAGTCGAGAGAAAAACAGGAGAGAGTCGCTTACGAAGGGATCCCGATGTCGGCAGGAGGGGAAACAAAGCTGATCTCCCTTGTAGCGCAGCCGATGAAGGACCGGCTCGGGTCAAATACCGGGATGACGGCGCTGGCATTTCTGCCCATGGGCAATACCGACCCGGGGATCCAGATGGAGCAATACCATGTGGATACCGCTGCGGCGGAGCGGATCACGGATCTGGAGAAGGCGCTGTACAGAGCACAGGAAAGCCTGAAGAAGACGGTGACCGAGCTGGAGAGCGTCAATGCGGAGCTGCAGGCGGCAAATGAGGAGCTTCTGACAGCAAACGAGGAGCTGCAGAGTTCCAACGAGGAACTGCAGAGCGTCAACGAGGAGCTGTATACCGTAAACTCCGAGTACCAGGTAAAAGTCAACGAACTGGCGGCGCTCAACGACGATATGGCGAATTTCCTTTCAACGACGCTGGTGGGTGTCATCATGGTGGACCGGAGCCTTCACATCCGCAAGTATACAGAGTATATCTCGACAGAGTTCCATGTCGCGGACCAGGATGTCGGGCGGTCTCTGCGGTATATTGCGTTCAACTTCGCGACGATCGACCTGATCGCGCTGTGCCGCCAGGTGCTCAGCACCATGAAGCCTATCGAGAAGAACAGCGCCTCCGTGACCGGAAAGACGTATCTCGTGAGGATCGCGCCTTATCAGGCACACGACAAAGAGAAGGAACGGGATTTCGTCATCGATGATTCCAGGACCAGGGAGAGCGTCGAGACGGAAGAGGGAAAAGACCTCAGAGGTCTCGTGATCACGTTCGTGGATACCACGAAACAGGTCAATGACAGGCAGCAGATCGAGGAGATGGGAAAAGCTCTCCGCGCGGCTGTAAAATCCGGCAAAGAGAAAGAGGCGTTCCTGTCGCATATGAGCCACGATATGCGCACGCCGATGACGGCGATCATGGGTCTTGTGCAGCTCAGCCTCCAGGAAAAAGATATCCCGCCCAGGATCAGTGAAAACCTGGGAAAGATCCAGTCTTCAGGAAGATATCTGCTGAGCCTGATCGACGAGATCCTCGAAACAAGCAGGATCAATTCCGGCAAGGTCGTCTCCGTCTGTTCCGCGATCCGGGAGACCAATGTGGTCGAAGAGGTGAATTCGATCATAGGCCAGAAGGCTGCGGACGCGCAGATCCTGTTCAGGGCCAGATTCAAGGGATGCGAGGACCGCTATGTCATGATGGACGTGGAGCATGTGGAGAGGATCCTTTTGAATGTCCTGACCAACGCCGTGAAATTCACGGATCCGGGCGGAACCGTCGACTTTATCACGAACGTCAGCTATATACACGGAAGAGCCCGCCATATCTATACGATCACGGACAGCGGAGTGGGGATCAGCGAGGAGTTCCTCAAGAAAATGTTCCTTCCTTTCGAACAGGAGATGCAGGAGGACATCGCTTTAAGGGACGGACAGGGGCTCGGACTTTACATCACTAAGAATCTGGTGGACCTGCTGCAGGGCACCATCAATTGCGAGAGTGTAAAAGGAAAAGGAACGACGTTTACCATCGTACTCGAGTACGATCTCGCGTCGGAGGAGCAGATCCGCCTGCAAAAGCGCAAAAAGATCACTTACGAAGCCCGCGTCCTGTATGGCAAAAACGTGCTGGTCGCTGAGGACAACACTATTAACGCGGAGGTGATCATGAAGATCCTGGAGACCCGCGGCGTTCATTCGGAGCTTGCGCGGGACGGACAGGAAGCTGTGGAGATGTTCCGCAGGAGAGGCCCTTACCATTACCAGGCCATCCTGATGGATATGATGATGCCGGTCTTGGACGGACCGGCAGCGGCGAGGAAGATCCGTGAGAGCGACGCGGAAGACGCAATGGAGATCCCTATCATTGCGCTGACAGCGGATACCTATGAGGACGCGGAGCAGAAGTGCATGCAGGCCGGAATGGACAGCTACTTAAAGAAACCGGTGGATACCGACGAGCTGTTTCGCGTTCTGGCAAGGGAATTTGACAGGATTTCATAATTATTTAAGACTCTTTTTCAGATTAGTTTCTGCTATTTGACAGGGAAAGTGTTAAGATATCGTATTATCAAACACAGGAAAGAGGAAACTATGAACGAAGTTAAGCAACCAAGAAAACAGCAGATCACGTATTTTCTGCTGGTGGCGGTCGTGATGATCATCCTGAACAGCCTGATCATGCCGTACCTGCAGAATGCCAAAGTGACGGAGACGGATTACAATACGTTTATTACGATGACGGAAAACGACCAGGTGAAGGAAGTGGAGATCTCCTCTTCGCAGATTCTTTTTTCGGACGCGGACGGGAATCTCTATGTCACCGCGCCGGTGACGGATGATGATCTGGCAAACAGGCTCCATGAACATAACATCAAATTCGGAAGCGAGATCGTGCGGCCGATGTCGCCGCTGCTTTCCTTTCTGCTCTCATGGGTTTTGCCGATCGGAATCTTTGCGGGACTCTACTATTTCCTCAATAAGAGGATGATGGACGCAGGAGGCCGCAACTCCATGATGTTCGGTATGGGAAAGAGTAACGCCAAGATCTACGTCCAATCTACGGAAGGGATCCGGTTTTCCGATGTGGCGGGGGAAGAAGAAGCAAAAGAGTCGCTGCAGGAGGTCGTGGATTACCTGCACAACCCGTCCAAATACAAGGAGATCGGAGCGGCGATGCCCAAGGGCATCCTTCTCGTAGGCCCTCCCGGCACCGGTAAGACGATGCTGGCCAAGGCCGTCGCCGGTGAATCCAATGTTCCGTTCTTCTCCATCTCCGGCTCTGAGTTCGTCGAGATGTTCGTCGGAATGGGCGCCTCCAAGGTCCGCGACCTGTTCAGGCAGGCCAAGGAGAAGGCACCCTGCATCGTATTCATCGACGAGATCGACGCGATCGGTAAAAAGCGCGACGGCTCCCTCGTCGGCGGTAACGACGAGCGTGAGCAGACCCTCAACCAGCTGCTCACGGAGATGGACGGTTTCGAGGAGAACACCGGCGTCGTGATCCTCGCGGCGACGAACCGCCCCGAAGCGCTCGATCCCGCGCTGACGCGGCCCGGCCGCTTCGACCGCCGCGTTCCCGTCGAGCTTCCCGACCTCAAGGGAAGAGAGGATATCCTCAGGGTCCACGCTAAAAAGATCAAGTACAGTTCCGATGTCGACTTTAACAAAATTGCGAGAATGGCAGCAGGCGCTTCCGGCGCGGAGCTGGCCAACATCGTCAATGAAGCGGCGCTGCGCGCGGTGCGCGACGGCAGAAAGTTCGCTACGCAGGCGGACTTTGAGGAGAGTATCGAGGTCGTTATTGCGGGATACCAGAAGAAGAACGCTATTTTGACCGATAAAGAAAAGCTGATCGTATCGTACCATGAGATCGGGCACGCGCTGGTGGCAGCCATGCAGACGCAAAGCGCTCCGGTCCAGAAGATCACGATCATTCCCCGCACGTCAGGCGCGCTCGGCTACACCATGCAGGTGGAGGAAGAGGGCAACCACTATCTGATGAGCAAGGTGGAGCTTGAGAACAAGATCGCGACCCTGTGCGGCGGCCGCGCGGCGGAGGAAGTGGAGTTCGGCAGTATTACGACCGGTGCCGCCAATGACATCGAGCAGGCTACGAAGCTTGCGCGCGCGATGATCACGCGCTTCGGTATGAGCGACGAGTTCGACATGGTGGCTATGGAGACGCTGACCAACCAGTACCTGGGCGGCGATACCTCCCTGGCATGCTCCGCGGATACCCAGGCACTGATCGACAAGAAGATCGTGGAGCTCGTGCGGACGCAGCACCGGAAGGCGCTTAAGATCCTGGAGGATAACAAGCGGAAAATGGACGAGCTGGCGGAATATCTGTACTTCAGGGAGACCATTACCGGCGAGGAGTTCATGCAGATCCTGTCAAGACCGCCCATTCCCAGGGAGATCCCGATGAGCAGCGAGGCGCTCCATGAGACAGCCGTGGAGGAGGCGAAGTTGGAGGAAGGCGAGGATGTCACCGACGTCTTTACGGAGCATATGGAACCGGGGCAAGAGTCTTGATATGAGACGTTCTATTAGATAAACTATAATAAGATAAACTATAGTAATAGAAAATCTATAAACAAAGGACATCCGTTCCGTATTCACATGTCGAAAAGGGGGATTTGCAGATGCTGGAATTCAAATATGACACACAGCTTTTGATCGATGGCGATGATCTTGACGAGGACGAGGTCTATGATTACTTCGTAGAGCACTTCAAGGGCGACTGCCTGCTGGCGGTCGGCGGCGACGGGGATCCGATCAAGATCCACTACCACACCAATGAGCCTTGGAAGGTTCTGGAGTACTGCTCTTCCATCGGCGAGATCTATGATATCGTCGTGGAGGACATGGACAGGCAGAGCAGAGGCCTGAAAGGATAATAAAGAATTTTTGTAAAGAAGCCATAGTAAAAGCCCGGCTATATACCCTTTGGAGCCGAAATCGCTCCTGCGGGTATATAGCCGGGCTTCTCTATGGCTTATTTGTTTGTCATTCTCCTCCGCTGCCGGCCCTTGTCGTTCATGATCCACTCGTCAAGGGTAAGGGGTATATAGTCCGAGTACATACAGAAGCAATTGATCATCCGGCAGGGAAGCGGATATTGCGTTCCATCGGGGCGCGTACGGATCTCATGCCGCGCCAGATCCTGCGCCTGTTCGACGAGGCGCTGGTCCCGGGTATCGTGGACATGGCCATATAGCATATATGTGCGGGGATCGCCGTCGTCTGTCCGCAGGTATTGCCCGTTATAGCACAGGATCGGATAATGGCAGAGGACCACCTTCCGCTTGTTGTCTTTGAGCTCAGTGTAAGGACGGATCCATTTGAAGCGGGCGGCGTTGTATCCTTTCTCATGGCCGAACCGGTCATGATTTCCTTCCACCAGGCACAGGATCCCATTGAGCTGCTCCAGAACCCTGTTGGTCTCTTCGGCTTTTCCCAGAGAGAAGTCCCCTAAAACGATGACTTCATCATTCCAGCGGACCTTTCTGTTCCACTGCGCGATCATATAGTTGTTCATTTCTTCGGTGTCCGCAAAACCGCGGCAGTCCATCTGGCGGTTGAGGCTGCCGTGAAAAAAGTGGCAGTCGGCAATGTAGTATCGCATTGTATCTCCAATCCGAAAGCAGGATCGTAAGGAGCGATCCTTGTCTTAAGATCATCATTTACGTGATTTTATCACACTATACCCATATACGGTATGATTTTAGTTGCAATATACCCTATGGGGGTATATAATGGCGGTGACAATGAGGGAGTAATATAGAATTTCCGGAGGATACAGATGTCGGCAGATACGAAATACATAAAAGAAGAGTCAGAGTGGACAATGGAAACGGAAGAAATGGCAGCGCCCTGCTGTTGCAGAACGAAAGTGCGCTCTGAGAAGGAGCAGAAGGATCTGATCAACCGCCTGAACAGGATCGAGGGGCAGGTGCGGGGGATCCGCCGGATGCTCGAGGAAGACGCCTACTGCATCGACATCATCAATCAGGTGGCTGCGGCCAACGCGGCGCTGAACAGCTTTACAAAGGTGCTGCTTGCAAATCATATCCACACCTGTGTGACGGAAGATGTGCAGGCGGGCAACAGCGAGAAAGTGGATGAGCTGGTGAAGACGCTCCAGAAGCTGATGAAGTAAAAGTGAGCCAAAGGGTCTGTCCCTTTGACGCAAAGGAGATATACAATGGAGCAATATACAGTAACGGGAATGAGCTGCGCGGCCTGCCAGGCGCGCGTGGAGAAGGCAGTTTCAAAAGTAGAGGGCGTTACCTCCTGTAATGTGAGCCTTCTGACAAATACGCTGGGCGTGGAAGGAAACGCCGCACCGTCGGATATCATGAAAGCGGTGGCGGACGCCGGTTACGGCGCATCTCCCAAGGGAGCGGACTTAGGGGGCGGAGGCAGGGCCGCCGGGAGCCTTACTGCCAAGCTGGCAGCGGAAGAGGAAGCGCTCAAAGACCATGAGACGCCTGTCCTTAAGAAGAGACTGATCGCGTCGCTCGGTTTTTTGGCTGTGCTCATGTACTTCTCGATGGGCCATATGATGCTCGGATGGCCGCTGCCCGCGTTCTTTGACGGCAACCATGTCGCGATAGGCGTCGTGCAGATGCTTCTCGCCGGCATTGTCATGGTGATCAACCAGAAGTTCTTTGTGAGCGGCTTTAAGAGCCTGTTCCACGGCGCACCGAATATGGACACGCTGATCGCGATGGGGTCCGGCGCGGCGTTCGTGTATTCCACATGCATGCTGCTCGCGATGACCCGCGCGCAGGCCGACGGAAACGGCGAAGCCGTCATGAAGTACATGATGGAGTTCTATTTTGAATCGGCCGCGATGATCCTGACGCTGATCACCGTGGGAAAGATGCTTGAGGCCCGGTCCAAAGGCAGGACGACGGACGCGCTCAAGTCCCTGATGAAGCTCGCTCCCAAGACCGCGAACGTGGAGCGGAACGGCGTAGAGGAGACCATCGATATCGACCTCGTGCAGAAGGGGGATATTTTTGTCGTAAGACCCGGCGAGACGATCCCGGTGGACGGTATTGTGATCGACGGCCAGAGTGCTGTCAACGAGGCGGCACTGACGGGTGAGTCCATCCCTGTGGATAAAGAGCCCGGCTCTCCTGTATCCTCCGCGACCCTCAACCAGTCCGGTTTCCTGCGCTGCCGGGCGACCCGCGTCGGCGAGGACACGAGTCTCTCCCAGGTCATTCAGATGGTCAGTGACGCGGCGGCTACAAAGGCGCCCATTGCCAAAATAGCGGACACGATCTCCGGTGTTTTTGTCCCTGCAGTCATCGGAATAGCGTTCGTTGTGACGCTGCTTTGGCTCTTTGTCATAAAGGCACCGGTCGGAACGGCGCTCGCAAGGGGTATCAGCGTCCTTGTCGTGAGCTGCCCCTGCGCTCTCGGCCTCGCAACGCCTGTCGCGATCATGGTGGGCAACGGTATGGGGGCGAAGCACGGGATCCTCTTTAAGACAGCGGAAGCGCTGCAGGAGACCGGCAACGTGCAGATCATAGCGCTCGACAAGACAGGTACGATCACCAGCGGCAATCCCGTTGTGACGGAAGTGATCCCGGTGGAGAGCGTGACAGAGGAAGAACTGCTTCATCTGGCAGGCGCATTGGAGGCGCGGAGCGAGCATCCTCTGGCGAAGGCTATCGTGGAATACACCGGCGGAGTGAAAGAGGAGGATATCCGGGATTTCCGGGTGCTTCCCGGAAACGGCCTTACCGCCACGATCGGCGGCGCGCGGATCGATGGCGGCAATGAGAAATTCATTATGACAAGGCTCCAGGCGCGGCGCGGCAAACTGGGAGACGTCGCCGATCAGATGAAGTACGTGGCGGATCTCACCGACAGGCTGGCGTGTGAGGGCAAGACACCGCTGTATTTTGCCAAAGAAGGAGATCTTCTGGGCGTCATCGCTGTGGCGGACCCGATCAAGGAGGACAGCGCGCAGGCAGTGAAGGAGCTGCAGAACATGGGTATCCATGTGGTCATGCTCACAGGCGACAACCAGAAGACGGCGGAAGCGATCGGCAGGCAGGCGGGCGTGAGCGAAGTGGTGGCAGGCGTGTTGCCTGACGGAAAAGAAGAAGTCATCAAGAGGCTCCAGGAGAAGGGCAAAACAGCGATGGTCGGCGACGGTATCAACGACGCGCCCGCGCTCACGAGAGCGGACATCGGTATCGCGATCGGCGCCGGAACGGATGTGGCGATCGACGCGGCGGACGTCGTTCTTATGAAGAGCCACCTGACAGATGTGAGCGCGGCGGTCAGGCTCAGCCGTAAGACCTACAAGACGATCCTTTGGGGGCTGTTCTGGGCACTGATCTACAATTCGATCCTGATCCCGGTGGCGGCAGGCGCCCTGAGCGGGCTTGGGATCACAATGGGCCCCATGCTCGGCGCGCTGGCGATGAGCCTGTCCAGCTTCTGCGTGGTGACAAACGCGCTGCGCCTCAACGGCTTTAAAATGGACAGCAGTAATGAGGATACAAAGCTTAAGAATCCGGTGCAGACAGATGCGGACGGAAGGCTTTTATCGGAATACAACAAAGAAAGGGAAGCTGCGGAGCGCAGCAGAAAGGAAGCTACTATGACAAAGACAATGAAGATCGAGGGAATGATGTGCGAGCATTGCGAAGCGACCGTAAAGAAGGTCCTGGAGAAGATCGACGGCGTCGCTTCCGCGGATGTCAGCCACAAGGCGGGCACAGCGGTCGTCACGCTCAGCGCCGACGTCGCGGACGAGAAGCTCAAAGAAGCAGTGGAAGACAGGGATTACAAGGTCCTCTCGATCGCATGATCTCTTGAGGCACAGCCAAAGAAGCACAAATCGAAAAAGGGCAGCGGCACCGGGTGCGGCTGTCTTTTTTTCGCTTGACAGAAGGAGAAATTGTTTTATAATAAAAATTCCGAATACAAAAATGAGAATCATTTTCGATTTTGGCTGATTCACAGTTCAATTTACTTAAGTTATGATCTGACAGAAGGAGCTCTACCATGAACATTCGCACACCCTACAAGAGCAGGCACAGGGAGCAGATCCTTGCGATCCTGAGAGAAAGGGAAGGTGAGCACATGACAGCCGGCCAGATCCTGGACCGGCTCAGGCAGGAAGGATTCACCATCGGAGTTGCCACCGTCTACCGCCAGCTGGATCGGCTGGTGGAGGAAGGCGCGGTCAATAAATACGTCGTGGATACCGCGACCGGCGCCTGCTATGAGTTTAAAGGCGATCACTGCGCAAATCCCGCATATGTGCACGGAAAATGTGAGAAATGCGGAAAGGTCGTTCACCTCGAGAGGCGTTTTGTGGAAGCGGCGATGCAGAGTATATCGGGCGCTGTCGGGGAAGGCGGATTCGAGCTGGATCCCGTGCGGACGCTGTTTTACGGAGTTTGCGGGGACTGCAGGAGGCGCGGCTGATGATGAAAGAGGCAAAACAGAGAAGGAGCCTGTTCGGCAGCCGGTCCCGAAAGCCGTTAAAGAAGACGGCGGTTATATGGCTCATGGCCGCAGCGCTCCTCCTTTCCATTACAGGACTTTCAGGATGCGCCTCAGCAAAGCTGCCGGAGCAGGACGACGGACGGCTGCAGATCGTCACCACGATCTTTCCCCCGTATGACTTTGCGCGCGCGATCGGAGGGGACAAGGTGAACGTCACGATGCTCCTGTCGCCGGGCGAGGAAGTCCACTCCTACGAGCCGACACCGCTGGACATCAGGAAGATACGGCAGTGCGGCCTCTTTCTCTATGTGGGCGGTGAAAATGACGTCTGGGTAGAGAGGATCCTCGACAACATGGGAGAGGACAGGCCGCAGGCGCTCCGTCTGGTCGATCTGACGGACATTCTGGAAGAAGAGATCGTGGAGGGCATGATGGAGGAGCGCGGCGGCCACGACCACGAAGGACACGACCACGAAGGCCACGACCACGAAGATCACGACCATGAAGAGGCGGAAACACACGACCACGAAGACCACGATCACGAAGAGGCGGATGTGCACGGACACGGAGAACATGCGCACAGCGGGGACTCCTCAGAGGAGGAACACGAGGAAGCGGACGAGCATGTCTGGACTTCTCCCGTGAAGGCGGCAGAGATCATTCTGGCGATCGCGGATAAGATGGAAGAGCTCGACCCGGACAATGCGGAGAGCTATAAAACAAATGCCGGCGCCTATGTGGAACAGATCCTGGATCTCGACGCGCAGTACAGGGAGATCGTCGAAAACGCGGAGCGCGCGACGATCGTATTCGGAGACAGGTTTCCCATCCGGTATTTTGCACAGGAGTACGGACTGGACTATTTTGCCGCGTTTCCCGGATGCTCGTCGGAGTCGGAGCCCAGTGCGTCTACGCTGGCGTTCCTGATCGACAAGGTCAGGGAGGAACAGATCCCGGTGGTCTTTTCCATCGAGTTTTCGAACGGCAATATCGCCAGGGCGATCTGCGAGAGCACCGGTGCGGTGCGGCGGACCTTCTGGTCCTGCCATAATGTGACAAAAGAGCAGATGGAAAGCGGCGCGACGTATGTGTCGCTTATGACGGAGAATCTGGTCGCAGTGCGGGAGGCGCTCGGAGAGAGGAATGCGGAAAAATGAGTCTGATCAGTTGTGAAAACCTTTCTTTCGCCTACGAGGGAGTGACGGTCCTTCAGGGCGTGAATTTCAAAATAGAGCAGGGCGACTATCTCTGTATCCTCGGAGAGAACGGGGCGGGCAAGAGCACACTCATGAAAGGCCTTTTAGGGCTTAAAAAGCCGTCCGGCGGAAGCGTCACTTACGGCGAAGAACTGCAGGCGAAGGAGATCGGATACCTGCCGCAGCAGACGCCGGTACAGAAAGACTTTCCCGCAAGCGTCTTTGAAGTCGTCATTTCAGGCTGTCTGTCCGGGATGGGGCGCCGCCCGTTTTACGGCAGAGAGGAAAAAGAGAGGGCGGCCCGGATGATCGGGCTTTTGGAGATCACTGACCTCAGGAACCGCTGCTACCGCGACCTGTCCGGCGGTCAGCAGCAGAGAGTGCTTCTTGCGAGGGCGCTTTGCGCGACCAAAAAAGTGATCCTTCTGGACGAGCCTGTGGCGGGGCTTGATCCCCTTGTGACCATCAATATGTACAAGCTGATCGAGCGCATCAACCGGAAGATGGGGATCACGGTCATCATGGTCTCCCACGACATCCAGGCTGCGACGATCTACGCCACCCGGATCCTGCATCTGGGAGAGGACCGGCAGCTCTTTTTTGGCACCAAAGAAGAATACCGCCATAGCGCGGCATACCACAGCTTTATGGATGGCGGGAAAGCGGTCCATATGTGGAAAAAGGCGGCGGCGTCCGAGAGCAGGAAGCCGGCGGAAGAAAAAGGCGGCACCGAAAGCCGCAGGGAGTGAGGGAGAGCGGATGCTCAGTTTGATCGCGGAAATGTTTACATACCCTTTTATGGTGAGGGCCCTGTGCATGGGCGTTCTGGTGGCGCTCTGCGCCGCTGTGCTCGGCGTGACGCTGGTCCTCAAGAGATATTCTATGATCGGCGACGGTCTCTCCCACGTGGGATTCGGCGCGCTGGCTATCGCGACGGCTATGAACGCGGCGCCTCTTGTCGTCGCGGTGCCGGTCGTGATCGCGGCATCGTTCCTTCTCCTTCATCTTACGGAGAACAGCAAGATCAAGGGAGACGCAGCTATTGCGCTGATCTCAACAGGCGCTCTGGCAGTCGGCGTCATGGTCGTATCGATGACGACGGGTATGAATACAGACGTCTACAACTATCTGTTCGGCAGCATCCTGAGCATGTCACAGGAAGATGTGGCGCTCACGGGCGTCGTCTCGGCGGTGGTCCTCGTTCTGTTCGTCGTCTTTTACCACCGCATCTTTGCGGTGACCTTCGACGAGACCTTCGCGAGGGCGACCGGCCTTAATACGAAACTGTACAACACGGTGATCGCCCTTTTGACGGCGCTGGTCATCGTGGTCGGAATGAGGATGATGGGGTCGCTCCTCATCTCGAGCCTCGTGGTATTTCCGGCGGTCACCAGCATGCGGATCTGCATCACGTTCAGGTCTGTCATGATCTGTTCCGCGATCGTCTCGGCGGTCTGTCTTGTGGCGGGGCTGGTCATCTCATACCTTTACGCGGCGCCGACAGGCGCGAGTATTGTCCTCTGCAACATTGCGGCATTCCTTATATTTGCCGCTGTACAGAAGGGCAGGGAACGCTTGCAAAGTGGCAGGAAACCTTTATAATTACAAGTACAGATGTTTTTAATAAGTGTTTTAAAGTGTAGGTTTTGGAGGAAGTTCTCATGGCAAATGAAGAAAACAACAAGACGCCGGTCAATGGAGAAATGCTGATCGCAGAGATCCTGCGCATGTATCCGGAATCCGCGTTTGTACTTATGAACTGCGGCATGGGCTGCATCGGCTGCCCTTCGGCTCAGATGGAGTCCTTACATGACGCGTGCATGGTGCACGGGATCGATGCGGACGAAGTTGTCAAGTATCTCAATTACGAGCTTGGACTGACAGCGGCGGAGTGATTCCAGGCGGCTCCCTGGGGAGGGGCGGCCGGAAAACTGAATAGATAGATCCGGGGTATTCGTAATCCACTTGTGATGTATTATGTTTAGGAGGGTCCAAGATGGCACTGAATCAGAGAAAGGTAGCAATGGTTGGCTGTGGTTCTGCAGGCGCGGCGTCCTGTTTTGCCCTTATGCAGAGCGGCCTGTTTACGGAAATGGTTTTGATCGACTCGGAGCCCGGGAAAGCGGAAGGCGAGGCGATGGATCTCGCGCAGGGTCTTACCTTCTCCAGACCGATGAGGATCTATGCGGGAACATTCGATGATCTTGCGGATGCCGCGATCGTGATCGTAGCAGCAGCGGCGTCGCAGAGAAAAGGCGACACAAGGCTGGATCTGGTCAAAAAGAACGTGGATATATTTAAGAACGTCATCCCTGAGATCGCGAAGAGAAACGAAGAAGGCATCATGCTGATCGTTGCGAACCCGGTGGATATCCTTACCTATGCAGCGCTCAAGATCAGCGGCTGGTCGGAGAACAGAGTACTGGGAATCGGAACCGTTCTTGATACCGCAAGGCTGAGATATCTTCTGAGCGACAAGCTCAGCGTCGACGCGCGCAACATCCATGTGTATATGACAGGTGAGCAGGGCAAGGGCGAAGTCCCGATCTGGAGCAGCGCGAGTGTCTCCGGCGTTCCGATCCGCGATTTCTGCGAGATGCGCGGATACCCGGATCCCACAGACTACTTCAAGGTCGTGACCAAGGAGGTCAGGACCAGTAATGACATGATCACCAGGAAGAAGAAAGCCGCGTATTACGGCATCGCGATGGCTGTCCGCAGGATCTGCGAGGCGATCGTGCGCGATGAGAAGTCCGTGCTTCCCGTTTCGAGCCTGATGTACGGAGCGTTCGATATTGACGGTCTGGCGCTGAGCATGCCGGCGGTGGTCGGCAAGAATGGCATTGAATGCCTGGTAGCACTGGATATGAGCGAGGAGGAACTCGACGAGCTCAGAAAGACAGCTGCCACTGTCAAGGCAATCGTGGACGACGTCTTCGGAGAGGCAAAGTGATCCGGTCACAAAGTTAATGGACACAAAAAGGAGCTGCCGCTATGCGGCAGCTCTTTTTTCATGTTATTCTTTTTAATTATTCTTTTTAATTATTCTTTTTTGATTATTTCTTTTTTAGCTGTTCTTTTTAGTCGTTCTTCTCTTCGAAGTCTTCCTTGCCGACGCTGCAAAGAGGGCACTCCCAGTCATCGGGAAGGTCAGCGAAAAGGGTGCCGGGCTCGATGCCGTTATCCGGATCGCCGAGATCTTCGTCATAGATGTAGCCGCAAACTGTGCATTCAAATTTAGCCATTTTCGTTCTCCTTTTTTGTCTTTCGTGTGCCGAAAGGCGGTTATTGATTTCAAAGATGATTTCATTATATCGGATGCGCAAAGCGCTTGCAATGCTATTTCCGACCGTATTTCTGCAGGTGAAGAAGTCTCTGCTGTGCGGGTGAAGAAGTCACTGCCCGTACCGGTTTTGGCGCGTCCCATCAGGCGTGGATCTTTGGTTTTTGAGACTGTGAAAGCGGGATTTTCACCCGGTTTCGGCCGTTTTTACAAAGTTGAAAAACCTGCGGGAAAGGGGTTGTGCGGGGTACAGGGGAGTGTCTATAATGGGTTTCACCAGCCGGAGGAAGGAGGTGAAGCCAATGACCGAAGGCGGGCGGATGGTCTTAGTACTGTTCGTGACAGCGGCTGCGGCGTCGGATCTTTACTCGGGCCGGATCCGGAATTTTCTGATCCTCCCCACGCTGGCAGGCGGCTTCTGGCTGCTGGCGGTGAACGCTCCCGGAGAGCTCCCGTCAGTTCTTGGAATGATGCTCCTTACGTTCTTCTTTCTGTTTCCTTTTTGGAGAGGGGGAGGCTTGGGCGCCGGAGACGTCAAGTTCCTGATGGCGCTGGTCCCTTTTATGGGTGCGCACTGGTATCTTACAGCTGTTGTTCTGTCTTTTCTGATCGGAGCGGTGATCGCCGCAGTTCTGTTGATCAGAGACCGGGACAAGTCCCGGACCATTCACTTCGCTGTGCCTTGCGGCATCAGCGTCATGCTCTGTCTGCTTCTCGAACAGGCAGAAATACAGAGCTTATCCCTGTTTTGACTTAGTACTGTCTTCCGATGTGAAGGAACCGCGAAAGTGCGCAAGACGCCCTTTTGTTTCTTAAAGTACGCCAAAACACAGCATTTCCTGCTTTTTTAATGAAAGGGTGCCATAAAGGAGTATTGCCTATGAAAAGTGATTGTGAAAATACGGCGCGCAGGATCTGTATCTGCGACGCGGAGATCTCTTACGGAGAGCACCTTATGGAATATCTTCGGAGTGAAGAGAACCTGCCGTGCGAGATCTACCTGTATACGAGCCGGGCATCGTTTCTTGAGAAAGAAACGCCTGCCACCGCAAGGCTGCTTGTGATCGCGGAGTCCCAGTATTCAGAGGAAATAGAGGAAGCGGGGTTTTTGGATATTCTCCTTCTGAACGAGAGCAGTGTCTACAGGGAGAAGCCGGAGAATCTCAGTAAGTATCAGTCGGTGGACCGCATCTGCGGAAGGGTCCGCGAGATCTGCGCCGGGCAGCCGGAAGAGCTCTCGCCGAGTGTGCGGCATGGAAAACCGATGAAGCTGATCGGCGTCTATACCCCTGTTACAAGGTGCCTGCAAACGACCTTTTCGATCTGTATGGGACAGCTCCTGGCAAAGAGCGCGCCTGCACTTTATCTGAACTTCGAGGCGTATTCGGGACTGGAGAATCTGCTGGACAGGAGTTTTCGGGGAAGCGTCAGCGACCTTCTGTATTTTAACGACTGTGCCAGGGAGAAACTGGCGGGTCAGCTTGCGTT
The DNA here is from genome assembly GCA_902768735.1 of uncultured Lachnospiraceae bacterium. GTDB lineage: Bacteria > Bacillota > Clostridia > Lachnospirales > Lachnospiraceae > CAG-791. Next base: position 100,869 of record CACXMK010000002.1, read on the forward strand.
CATGACGGAAAAGGCCGGGGAGTTGGACTTTCTGCCGCCTATGGAGTCGTTCATCCAGCTGCGGGCGATCCGGGCAGAACAGTGGATCGGGCTGTTTCAGACGATCGAGAAGGTGACGGATTACGAGTACTGCATCCTCGACCTGAGCGAGCAGGTGGACGGGATCCTGGAGATCCTCAGGCAGTGTGACCTCATCTTTACGATCACAAGGGAGGACGGTATTTCCGGGGCCAAACTCAGGCAGTATGAACAGCTCCTTACGAGTACACAGTACGAGGATATCTTCATGAAGACGAGAAGATGCCGGCTGCCGGTGTTCAGGGAACTGCCGGAGAGTATCCTGATGCTTTCCCGCGGAGAGCTCGCGTCCTGCGTGGGAGGCATTTTAGAGGAGGAGGATCTTATATGAAACCGTCCTACGCCGCAGTGAGGGAAGCCCTGCAGGTGTCGATCATGAAGCGCATCGATTTCTCAAGGGAAGTGCCCGACAGGGAAGTCCTTGATCTGATCGACAGCCATCTCACTGCGGAAGCGCCTCCCGAACTCCTTTTCTTTACTGTCGAGGAAAAAAAGAGACTGCGCCAGGATCTGTTTCACTCCATCCGGAGACTCGACGTTCTGCAGGACCTGCTGGAAGACGCTTCTGTCACGGAGATCATGGTCAACGGACCTGACAGCATCTTTGTGGAAAGGGAGGGAGAGTTGTTTCCCTATCCGGGGAGTTTTTCTTCCGCGCAGAAACTGGAGGATGTGATCCAGCAGATCGTCGGAGCTGCGAACAGGGTGGTCAACACAGCCTCTCCGATCGTGGACTGCAGGCTTTCGAACGGCGACCGCGTGAATGTGGTTCTATCACCGGTGGCGGTAAACGGTCCGATCCTGACGATCCGCAGATTTCCGGAGAAGCCGATCGCAATGGAGGATCTGATCCGGCTTGGATCTGTCTCTTCCGAAACAGCGGATTTTCTTACAAGGTGCGTCAGGGCTGGACTCAATATTTTTATCAGTGGCGGCACGGGATCGGGGAAGACCACGTTCCTCAATGTTCTTACAGACTGCATTGATCCGAAGGAGCGCGTGATCACGATCGAGGACAATGCCGAGATGCAGATCCGCCGCGTTCCGAATCTCGTGCAGATGGAGGCGAGAAACGCGAATGTGGAAGGCTGCAGACCGATCAGCATCCGTGACCTTATCAAAGCGAGCCTCAGGATGCGCCCGGACCGGATCATCGTGGGAGAAGTCAGGGGCCCTGAGGCGATCGACATGATCCAGGCTATGAATACAGGACACGACGGCAGCATGTCCACAGGACATGCGAACAGCGCGGCGGACATGCTCGCAAGGCTGGAGACGATGATCCTCATGGGGATGGACCTGCCCGTATCGGCAGTGAGAGGGCAGCTGGCCTCGGGGATCGACCTGATCGTGCACCTCGGAAGGCTGCGGGACAGGAGCAGAAAGCTTCTGGAGATCGCGGAGATCATGGGAGTGAAAGACGGGCAGATCGTATTGTCCACGCTGTTCCGGTATACGGAGACGGGAGAAGAGAATGGGAAGATCACCGGAACATGGATTAAGGAAAAAGAGATTTTTCACAGAGGTAAGTTCGAAATGGCGGGAATACCTGTCTGAAAGGACGATCCTTTATCTGGCGGAAGGAGCGGGGATCGCAGCTGCCGTGGCGTGGCTGTTCTACCAGTCAAAGAGTGCCATGCTCCTGTTTTCTCCATTGGCGGTTCTGTACTGTATGTTCAGGACAGAGGGGGACAGGCAGAAGGAAAAAAGGATTCTCTCTGGGCAGTTCAGGGAGCTCCTTGAAAGCGTGAACAATGCGCTGCGGGCGGGAGATTCTCCGGAGAACGCCTTTCGGGAGGGATATAAGGACATGCTCTATGAGTATGGGGAATACGCGCCTGTCGCGAAGGAGATGAGCCGTGTGATCTGCGGCCTTGACAACAGGGTCCCTTTGGAAGACCTGTTGGAGGAATTCGCCTGCAGGGCGGGGACAGAAGAGATCAGGGAATTCGCGGAAGTCTTCAGGATTGCCAAGAGGGGCGGGGGCAACATGACGGAGATCCTTGCAAAGACCGCGGCGCTGATCGGGGAGCGGCTCGATGTGGAAAACGAGATCCGTATAATGCTGGGAAACCGCCGGCTCGAACAAAGGATCATGGATGCGACGCCATTTCTGATCATTTTTTATATAGGCGCCGCGTCACCGGGATTCTTTGACGTTCTCTACCACAATCCGGAGGGGGTGCTCTTTATGACAGCCTGCCTTATCGCTTATTTCGGCGCGCTGGTCCTGTCGGAGCGGATCCTGACAGTGACGATGTAAGGAGGCGGAAATGGAGATCTACATATACAGCTTGATCTTTTTGGGATATCTGGTGCTCGGTTTCCTCTCCCGTGAAAGGGAGGGGATCGGGTCCCGGAAGATGGCGCGATATCTGTACATGATCTTAAAGAAACTTGAGCGAAAAAAGAGACGCCTTAATTTCTTTGAGGGGAGCGGGATCCGCAGAGATATAGCTCTTCTGTATCCGTTTGGAAGGACAAAGGAGGAAGAGGAGCAGTTTTATGTGGAGAGGATCCGGCTCGTTCTTCTGATCCTTTTCGCCGGGACAGTCCTGGCTGCGGCAAGCTATATAGCCGCCGGGGAGAACCTGCTTCTTGCGGAGGGAAGGAAGCTTGTAAGGGAGGAGATCGGAGGGGAGGACCGCAGCACGGAATTGGAAGCATATCTTCTGACCAAGGCGCCCGAGAGCGGGGAGACAGAGGAAGAGCCGTTCGTCTATCAGGGAAGCTACAGATTAGAAGTTCGCGCCAGAAAATACAGTGAGGAGCAGGCAGGGAAAATGGCGAGGGAGGCTTTTGCCGCGCTCCCTGTGAGGATCCTGGGTGAAAACAAGAGCCTCGACGAAGTACGGTCCCCTTTAAACCTTCCTTCCCAGATAGAGGACATGCCTTTCCGGATTACCTGGGAGAGCAGCAACTACGCGCTCATCGACTCGGATGGGAAGGTCGGAAACCTTGGAATGGAGGAGGGAGCCCGCCGGCAAGTGTCTCTTACAGCAGTGCTCACCTACGACAACGGGACGGCGGCAGGTCTTCGGTATGAAGAGGAATATGAAGTCACTGTCTTACCGCCGGTACTGGCAGAACAGGACAGGCTGACGGCGGAACTCAGGGAAGCGATCGAAAGAGCCGATGAAAACAGTGTTTCCGGGGAAGTTCTCCCGCTCCCCCGGGAACTGGAAGAACGGGGAATTGTATGGAGAGAGAAACCCGAAGATCCGGGGCTCGCGGTACTATTGTTCACAATACTGCTGGCGTTTCTGGCGGCAGCAGCGATGGGGAGCCGTCTGCACGAAAAAGCAGTCCAAAGAGAACGCCAGATGATGCTGGATCATCCGCGGGTCATCAGTAAATTTGTACTGTATCTGGGAGCCGGATTAAGCGTGAGGAGTACTTTTTTCAAAATCGGAGAGGAATATGAACGGAAAAAAGAGGAAGGGCTAAAGAAGCGGTATGTTTATGAGGAGATCCTGTTTGTCTGCAGGGAGTTGAAGAGCGGCGTACCGGAGGAAGAGGTTTACGCCCGGTTCGGTCAAAGGTGCAGGTCCAGGCAGTATATGAGGATGAGCACTCTTTTGGCACAGAACCTCAGAAAGGGGAATCAGGCATTATTGTCTGTAATGCAGCAGGAGGCGCAGGCATCGTTTGAAGAGAGAAGGAATACGGCACGAAAGCTGGGAGAGGAGGCGGAGACGAAACTACTGCTGCCGATGATCACGATGCTGGCTATCACAATGCTGATGATCATAATACCTGCCTATTACAGTTTTGCAGCATAGTATGGATGTTTTTCCGATAGGGGAAAGGAGAAGAGATGAGAGAGACAGCGAAGGATTTTTGGAAGGATGAAACGGGAATGGGGACAGTGGAGATCATTTTGATCATTGTCGTGCTGATCGGACTTGTCATTATTTTCAAGAAACAGCTCAACGACCTTGTCAAAAAGGTGTTCCAGAAGATCAGCAGTGACAGCAATTCGATCATCTCCCGCGCGATCTGCGGAAAGTGTCAGGTGTAAGCATATGGGAGAAAAACAGGCGGGGGCGGAAGGGCGCCCCTGCCCCGTAGAAAAGCGCAGAGATTATGTTGACGGTTCTGTCACGGTTTACCTGACCCTTTCACTCGGGGCATTGCTTGCACTGTATCTTGTGCTGTTTAGCGGCGCGAAGATCGGAGCGGCCCGAATGCAGATGGAGAGCGTGAGCCGCATCGCACAGAACGCCGCGCTGGCGGAATTTCACCGGGAACTGCACAAGAGATACGACCTCTTCTTCGCGGATACTTCTTACGGAGGAGCGGGAGGAGGAGACGAGACCTTTGAACAGCATTTGAGAGGGTACATGGAGCGCAACTGCACAAGAGAGCTGACGCTGCCACTGGGGACCATCCGGGACTGGACGTCTATGAAGATCGGTGAGGTACAGGTCCCGGAGGCGAGATATGCCTGCGACAATGCGGGACAGGCTGTTCGGGAACAGGTCTACGCGTACATGGCGGCGGATCCGGCGGGAGCTTTTATAGCCAACGTATTGGTGTCAGCGGATCACTGGCGGGGGCTGGAGATCAGTGGAAGGGACTGGACAACAAGGATGCAGGACAGCCGGGAGGACCTCAAACAGGCCCTCAGGGAGCAGCGCGAGCAGCAGAGGGAAGAAAACAGGGAGAAAGAGGAAAATGAAGAAGAGGTTACGGAGGAGGAACGGGAAGCTGCCTCGGGGGAGCCGTCCGAGGCTGAGAATATGGTGGACCAGCTGGCTGCTTTTCAGTTCCTGCCGGTCCTGATGCAGGTCTTCGGCAGTACGGAGGAGCTTTCAGACAGGAAAATACAGATGGAGAAATCCCTCTGCACGCGAGAGGTTCATCTCGGGACGGGTATGAAAGCAGACAATTCCCACGGGTATCCCAAAGCTGATGAGCTTCTCTTTAACAGGTACATCTATGAGAAGACGGGAAACTGCGTACGACCGTCAGAAGATGGGCAGCTGCGGTACCAGACGGAGTTCATTCTCTGCGGAAAGGATTCGGACCGCAGCAATCTCGAGGGAACGGCGGCAAGGCTCCTGCTGATCCGGGAGGCTTCGAACTGCGCGTATCTCTTTACAGACGAGAAGCGGATGGGACGGGTCCGTTTGGTGGCCGCCGCAGCATCACTTCTCCTCCTTAATCCCGAATTAGAGGAGCCGGTCGCGAACGCACTGGCACTCGCGTGGAGCTATCTTGAGAGCGTGCAGGATCTGCGTACTCTCATGACGGGAGGAAAAGTTCCTTTGCAGAAGACTGCACAGAGCTGGCAGACCGGGCTTCATGAGCTCCTGACCCCGATGACTGCCATTAGGGACAGGGACAGCGGGGAGGGGCTTGATTATGACAGCTATCTGCAGGGACTTCTCCTACTGGAAGGGAGTACAGTCAAAACACAGAGAACAATGGATGTGATGGAAATGGATATTCGCAGGATCACCGGCAACAGCGGATTCCGCATGGACCTGTGCCTGGATACCTTCCGCATGCGCGCGAAGGCGCAGGCATGCGGCACACAGTTTCAGTTTGAAGGGACCGGAGGATACAATTGATTTGTGGAACAGGCAGCGAGAGGGGAAAGGAGGCGGGAGCGATGTTCTTGCCGCAGAACACTTTTCAGGCAGATGTAACAACCAAAAAGCCTCTCCGGGCATCTGAAAGACCGGCAAGGGCATCGCTCCCGCCTTCGTTTTGCGGCAGCATGACACTGGAAGCCGCGATCGCTGTCCCGCTGTTTTTATTCTTCGTTATGAACCTTCTGTTTGTCTTCGAAGCGGTCCGGCTTCAGAGCGGACTGCAGGCAGCGGTGCAGCAGGCGGGAGAACAGGTCTGCGAAGCGGCGTATTATACGAGGTTCGGTGCGTCACAGGGACAATCGGCGCCGGATACATCCGGATCTTCAGAAGAGCCTGCCTTAAACGGAGAGGCTGTTTCGCTGCTTTTGTCAGAAACATATGTCAGAAACAAAGTCAGCACTTATCTGGGGGACGCATTCTGGAGACACAGCTGCGTAGTAGGAGGACGCGCGGGATTGTCTTTCCTGGGCTCCGGGATCATGACAGAGGGCGACCGCGTTGAGATTGTCGTTTCCTGCAGGGTGAGACCGTTCATACGCATCCTCGGGTTTCCTGATTTTCCCATGCAGGTGCGGTATTGCGGACATGCCTGGGTCGGCTGGGAACATGGGGGCGGAACCGTTTCCGGAGGAGGAACGGGAAATGATGACACGGTGTATGTCACCAAGTATGGGGAGGTCTATCACAGAGATCCGGGTTGTATCTACCTCAACCCGCAGATCCGTGAGATCCCGGCGTCGGAGGTGTCAAAGTACCGAAGCGGAAACGGCGCCATGTACTATCCCTGTGAATGTTGTAAGCCCGGGAAGAACGGGACAGTGTACATCACAAAAGAAGGGAACAGGTATCATTCCGACCGCAATTGCAGCGGGATCGTAAGAAACACGCAGACAATGGACAGTACGGCTGCAACTTCGCACTACCGTCCCTGTCCGAAATGCGGAGGGCAGCACTGAGAGCGATGGAGCAAAATACGATCCGGCTTTTAGCGGCAACGCTGTTTTTGTGGACTGTGGCAATCCCGGATTTCAGGACAAAGAGGATCCCCGTATGGATGCCGTCGGTGTTCTTTTTATTAGCGTTCTTGGCAGATCTGCGTTTTCCATTCGGAATGCGCAGACAGGAACTCTGGGCAGGTGCTATTCCGGGCGTGTTCCTTCTTCTTCTGTCGTTACCGGCAAAGGGAAAGATCGGTGAAGGCGACGGGATCTGTCTTTTGGTTTGCGGACTTTTTACCGGGATCACACAAGCGGTACTGATCGCGGAAGCTGCGCTTGTTCTCGCAGCGACCGCAGGGATGATCTGTGTTTTGACAAAGACGCTTCGCGCAGAGGACAGGATCCCGTTTGTACCGTTTCTCGCGATCGCTTCGACACTGCTTTTATTATTAAAATATGTGGGAGAACGAGGATGAACGAAAAAAAAGAGGAGAACAGCTGCGGTGGATATGAGGGGTATATGACAGCGGAAGCCGCGATGATCTTCCCTGCGATATTCGCACTGCTCATCATGCTTTTGTATACGGCGTTTTTTCTTTATGACAAGTGCAGGATGACGCAGGACCTCTACACGGCGGCTTACCGGAAGAGCATTATCCGGAATGAAAAGGCTTTGGATATAAAGGTAGATACTTCCGGCTATTTTATGCTGGGCAGCTGCAAAGCGGAAATCAGAGGAGGGAGTGTAGTGAAAGCCGGAGCTTCGGGTAACATGGCACCCGCACTGCTTACAGGAACAGGGGAAGACGGAAGGGTCTGGGAGATCAAAGTGACGATGGATGCGAGAAAGACCGATCCACCGTATTCCTTCCGAAGGCTCAGAAGGATCGCGGCGATCGCGCAAATGGCGCTCTCTGCCGGAGAGCAGCAATGATTTACGGCGAGGTTTTTGATGAAAGCAACTTATTATAAAGATACGCTGCACAGCTACATGGTCATCCCCTGTCCTCCGGAAGCGGAGACGGAAGGGTATCAGTACAGGATGCTGGAGATGAACCGGATCGTAGGGATCCTGCCCTGTGGACTCCGGTATATCGATGGCGAAAAATTTCTGTATTACAATGTCACGGGAAAGCAGAGCATACGTACACTGTACGAGGACCGTAAGATTCCGGGGACCGAATTGTTCCGTCTTCTCAAGGACATGGACCGCGTGTCCGGATTGCTGGCGGGATTTCTTCTCGATGAGCAGCACCTGATCCTTTCTCCGGATCAGATATTCTATGATTTCGGGTCCGGCAGCTATTCCTTTACCTATTATCCCGGGGCGATCACAGAGCCGGAGATCTTTCGGTTTCTCGCGGAAGGGATAGAAGGGAGTGACAAGCGGGCTGCAGCAGCGGCGTACCGCCTCTGCGCGGCTGCGGATTCAGACCGAAAGGCGCTCATGGAAGCCGTTCGGGAGGAGGCGGCGCAGAAGGACAAGCCTGTGCCCTGGGAGATAGAAGCGGAAAGCGCTTATAGCGCGGAGCGAGAGGACCGCTATTATAACGGGGCGGGAGAAAAATACGTTATAAAGAGGGAAGATGAGGAGAGGGCTTTCGATCGGACGGAAGAAAAGCGCAGGACGGGAAAAAGCAGGGAAGAAAGAAGCAGGAAGGAAGGGAGCAGAGAGGAGTCCGGGATGGAAAGTGACAGCCGGGAAGAGCTGTCTTCCCGCAAAAAACAGACCGTGCTCAGGATCCTCCTGATTCTTATCTTACTGGGGGGCGCAGGAGGGCTGATCTCGGTAACATTTCTTCTCTATATCACCCAGAGAGAAAAACGCCTGTGTATAGCAGGAGCAATCCTGCTCTTTGTGGCAGCGGGACTTCTCACAGGGGAGATGGCAGCCCAGAGATACAGGAAACGGAAAGCGCGCAGAGAGGAAGATCGCATCAAAAATCCCGTCTATAAGGTGAGCGATGAAAAGGACCTGCCTTTGTTCCGCGCCGGTTCAGCCTCGTCCAAGGAGGATTATCAACTGAGCGGGGATGCGGGTCATACGGTCCGGTTTAGTGAACAGGAGACGATCGGCAGGCTTTACGGGAGAGACCGGGGGAACAGGATAGATCTTCGAACACTTCCTGTCACGATCGGAAAGTCGCAGGCGTATGCAGATATCCTACTGGGAGACCCTTCGATCAGCCGCGTTCATGCGAGGATCTACAAGGGGGAGGAGGGCGGTATCGAGATCCGCGACCTGGATAGCACGAACGGAACCTGGATCAACGGTGTACGGCTTGGTCCGAACGAAAAGGTAAGGGTGCAGCGCGGAGATGAAGTCAGATTTGGAAACGTGGAGTATGAATACAGATGAAATCTCCGGCGAGTCCTGTTATAATTGTAGCGGCTCTAGACAAAGTCAGCGAGTTTACTGCGCACCATGCGCAGCAGGATTAGTACGGATGAAGGAGGTACCGCTTTGAAAGATAATAATTGTATTTTTTGCCTGATCGCGAACGGAAATATCCCCAGCAGGACTGTTATGGAAAATGAGAAGTTTCGCGTGATCCTTGATCTCGGACCGGCGACGGCGGGCCATGCGTTGGTGCTCCCCAAGGAGCACTTTGGCGATCTTTTTGAAATCCCGGCCGATTGGGCCGCGGATGCGATGAAGACGGCGCAGGAAGCAGCAGCTCTGATCAAGGAGAAGCTGCAGGCTGACGGCCTGAATATCGTGCAGAACAACGGAGAGACGGCAGGCCAGACCGTCCATCACTTCCATATGCATATCATTCCCAGATATAAGGGCGACGGGCAGAATATTCTCTGGAAACCGGGAAAACCTTCAGATGCGGAACTGGACGGCGTTCTTGAGAAGATCAAAGCCTGATCGTGAACAGGTATAGGGACATGCCGGAAATACATCAGTGAATTTCAGGGCTCCGCTTTGCGGAGCTCTGTGCTCTTACTGTGCCAAAAAGTGTAGCTATGGTACCTTTTGGCCGGGACAGTCTCCACACATGTAAATCTTGCACGGGAAAGGGCATAGATGTTGTGTGATCCGGTCAAAATATCACTGTATCTTGTAATTGACAAATGTTAACAGAATCTGTATAATCAATAATGCTCATTACAAAGAGCTTAACAACTTATATAGTTTTGCTAGAATCAGGCGAGGAGAAATACTCAAGAGGCTGAAGAGGCGCCCCTGCTAAGGGTGTAGGTCGGGAAACCGGCGCGAGGGTTCAAATCCCTCTTTCTCCGGAGATCCACATAGTGGACCCTTTAAGTTAATTTCCGGGATGACCGCGAAATTAACTTTTTCTTTCTAAAGTTGCTATTTATTAAAAAAAGTGCTTGCATAGAGAGAAAAGAAATGATATTATAGCATTTGCCGTCAAGAAATGGCTGGCATAAAAAAGAACTACGGGCTGTGAAGCCCGAAAAAAATTCGATTTTGTGCTTGACATTCGAGGCAAACTGATTTATGATATCAGAGTTGCGGCTCTTAAGACAGCCGCACGGATGACCTGCCAGCCAGGCGTCCGAAAGACCATTACAATCACATATATGACAACTTAAAAGAAAT